>CAZADJ010000001.1:0-34899 GCA_964483845.1 uncultured Actinomycetota bacterium
TCCTTCTTGATCGCGACCGCGAGCTCGGACAGCAGGATCTGCTTCGCCTTGGTGAGCATGCGCTTCTCCCCGGCGGACAGGCCCTTGTCCCCGTCGCGGGTGCAGAGGTTGCGCACGACCTCGGCCACCTTGTAGATGTCGCCCGAGCGCAGTTTCTCGTAGTTCGCCTTGAAGCGGCGCGACCAGTTGCCCTTCTGGGGGCCCCGGGGCTCGCGGAGGACGTCGAGGACCTTCTCGACCTCCTTCTTGGAGACGACGTCGCGCACGCCGCACTCCTCGAGCGCATCCGAGGGGACCATCACGGTGAGGTCCCCGTAGGTCAGGCGCAGGACGAAGTAATGTCGTTCCTCTCCCTTGAGCTCCCTCGTCTCGGCCTTCTCGATCACCGCCGCACCGTGGTGGGGGTAGATGACGGTATCGCCGACTTCGAAGGCCATGTGACGTGCTCCTTTGCAACTCGTGCGTTCACCCGTGCGGTCGTGAGCGCGCGTACGCCGGGATCAGCTCGAGGACGCTGGCGGCGTGCAACGGTCGGTCGGTCCGTTCGTCGGTACGGGCATCGGTACGGGGTGAACCTCCCGTTCCCCACGGTGCGCTACACACCGGCGACCGTGAGGGAGGGTAACACGTTCGCCCCCGTGTGGACAACGGCAGCGTGTGTTTCCGCAGGTCAGCACGGGTGTACGGAGAGGATGCCCGGAGCGGTTCCACGTCCCCCCGACCACGACCGGCGGCTCACGGGCCGTCAGATGTAGCGGTCCAGGAGCGAGGACTCGGCGAGGCGGGCCAGCCCGTCCTTGATCGATCGTGCCCGGGCCTCGCCGATCCCCTCGACGTCGTCGAGGTCCTCGAGGCTCGCCCCCATCACCCCCTGGAGGTTGTCGAAGCGCTTGATGAGCTTCGCGATCACCCGGTCGGGCAACCGCGGGATCTTCGCCAGCAGGCGGTGACCACGGGGGGACACGCCCCGGTCGAGCTCGTCGGCTTCGTAGGCCAGCGCCTTCGCGATCCGCTCGAGGTCGAGCAGCTCCTCGGTGCTGAGCGCGTTCAGGTCCTCGAGCACGGTCGCGAGCTTGCGGCGACGGTCGGCCAGGTAGTCCTTGACGACGAGGACGCGCTCGTCGGCCACCTGCGCCATCAGCTCGTCGAGCTGCAGCTCGATGAGCCGTCCCTCGCTGCCGAGTTCGACGATGTGATCGTCGATCTCGTCGGCGATGCGCACGACCATCTCCGCGCGCTGGAGCACCTGGACGACGTCGCGGACGGTGACGTTGTCCTCGATCTCGAGGGCCGACAGCGACGCCGAGCCCTCGTCGAGACGGATCCGGTACCGCTCCAGGGTCGCCAGGGCCTGGTTGGCCCGGAACAGGAGCGAGGAGACCTCCTCGAGCACCGTCTTCGACCCGTCGAGGTACAGCGTGACGATGCGCATCGACTCCGAGACCGAGATCACCGGCTGCTCGGTCTGCTTGGCGACGCGCTCGGCGGTCCGGTGACGCGTCCCGGTCTCGTCGGTGGGGATCGACGGGTCGGGGACGAGGTGCACGTTCGCACGCAGGATCCGGCTGGCGTCCTCGGAGAGGATGATCGCGCCGTCCATCTTCGCGACCTCCGACAGCCGCTGGGCCGTGCACGTGATGTCCACCGGGAACCCGCCGGAGCAGAGCTCGTCGACGTCGTCGGTCATCCCGACGACGATGAGTGCTCCGCGGTGCCCGCGGATGATGCGCTGGACCCCCTCCCGCAGCATCGTGCCGGGCGCCATCTTGGCCAGCACCTGGGTCAGGGACTCGTCGCGGCGTCGGTGGCCCTGCACCTGGTCACTCACCTCCGGTCTCGCTGCCGCTGGCCGGCGACCCGGCGGACCCCGACCGCCGGGGGCCGCACCGAGCACGCTCCACGCCGCGGCTCACCGCGACGGTCACGGCCCCGTTCGCAGCATCGAGACGGCGCCCACCGACCGGCCCTCCGACGTCGCGCTGCACGCTGCCGAGCCTATCGGACGCCGCCCCGTCACCATCCGAGGTCGGACGCGGCGACGCCGCGATCAACCCCGGGGGAACGCCGTCAACACCGCGAGCTCGTCCGGGTCGACGAAGTCCCGGATCCGATCCCGGATCTCCTCGCCGAGCGCCGGGTCCCGCTGGTCGGTCGCCTCCAGCGGCTCGATGCGCACCGCCATCGTCCCGTCCGGTGCGACCAGCACGCTCCCGTCCGGGCCAGCGACCTCGCCGGCGGACCGGTCCCAGCCGACCTCGCGCAGGTGCTCGGCCAGCAGCCTCCCCGTCCGATCCGGCGTCCACAACCCTTCCAGCGGCCCGACGGCCAGGACGATGTCGCAGCGCGTCGGGCCGTCGGCAGGCTGGTCGATCTCGGGTGACGGGCAGCGCTCCTCCATGAAGCGGACGGTCGCGCCCTCCGGCAGGGGGATCGTCCCCGCCTCGGGTCGCTCCGCGGGCTCGGTGCCGAGCACGACCATCGCCGCGACCACCGCGAAGACGAACACGACACCGGCGAGGATCGCGGGTGGCGCCCACCCGGGCAGGGGGTGGTGCACGCCCCGCCGGTCGTCCGCGCGGTCCGGGCCCGGCTCGGCCGGCGCGGTCACGACGGCAGCTCCACGACGTCGCCGCTGACACGCACCAGGCCGTCGTCGACGAGGTCGGCGAGGATCCGCTCGGCGCGATCCGGGTCGTGCGGCCACCCGGCGGCCCGGGGGACCTCGTCGCGCCCAACCGGCCCGTCCCGCAGCGCAGCGACGATACGGCCACGACCCTGCCGGTCCGACCCGGCGAAGGCGGGCTGGGATCCCGACGCGCCCGCGGTGCCGAGGGCGGGATCGGGTCCGGGACGTCCCGCGACCGCCCACGCGCAGCACGCCGCGACGGGGCAGTCCCCGCAGCGCGGGGCGCGCTTCACGCACACCGTCGCGCCGAGGTCCATCACCGCCTGGTTCCACGCGCGGGCGCGGCCGGGCGGGACGAGGCCGTCGGCCAGACGCTGGGCATCGGCCCGGCCGAGCGACCGGCCGGCGACCGCGCGGGCCAGCACCCGCGCGGCGTTCGTGTCGAGCACGCCGACCGACACGCCGAAGGCGAGCGAGGCGACCGCCCGGGCGGTGTAGGGCCCGACGCCGGGCAGTTCGAGCAGGTCGTCGACGCTCGACGGGACCTCACCGTCGTGCTCGGCGACGATCCGGCGGGCCGCCTCGTGGAGGTGCACCGCTCGGCGGTTGTAGCCGAGACCGTCCCACAGCCGCACGATCCGGGACCGCGGAGCCGACGCGCAGGCCTCGGGGGTCGGCAGCACCGCGAGGAACGTCCGGTAGCGCGGGGCGACCCGGGAAACCTGCGTCTGCTGGAGCATGAACTCGGAGACGAGCACAGCCCACGGATCGTCGGTCGTGCGCCACGGGAGGTCGGCGCGTCGCCCGTCGCCCCAGTCCAGCAGGCGGTCGACCAGCTCGGCGCGGGTCACCGTCGACGGAGTGGCGACGCCGGGATCACTCCCCGGCGTCACCCTCGTCGCCCTCGCCCGCGGCGCCGGCCAGCTCGACCGGCGGGACGTCGGGGGTGTCCGGCGAGTCGACGGCGCGGAAGACGACCTCGTCAGCCTCCTCGTCGACGTCGGCGACCAGCAGCTGTCCGGCCTTGAACTCTCCGTGCAGCAGCCGCTCCGACAGCCGGTCCTCCAGCTCGCGCTGGATCGTCCGGCGCAGCGGGCGCGCGCCGAGCTGCGGGTCGTAGCCCTTGTCGGCGAGCCAGCCCTTCAGCTTGTCGGTCAGCTCCAGGTCGATCTGGCGCGACTCGAGCTGCTCCTTCACCCGCCGGATCATCAGGTCGACGATCGACTTGACCTCGTCCTTCGTCAGCTGGTGGAAGACGATGACCTCGTCGATCCGGTTCAGGAACTCCGGCCGGAAGTGCTTCTTCAACTCGTCGTCGACCTTCGACTTCATCTTCTCGTACTGGCTCTGCTCGTCCGCCTGGCCGGTGAAGCCGACGGCCGGCGAGCCCAGATCGCGGGTACCCAGGTTCGAGGTCATGATGAGGATGGTGTTCTTGAAGTCCACCGTTCGGCCGTGGCTGTCGGTCAGCCGGCCGTCCTCCATGATCTGCAGCAGCGTGTTGAACACGTCGGGGTGGGCCTTCTCCACCTCGTCGAACAGCACGACGGAGAACGGCTTGCGGCGCACCGCCTCGGTGAGCTGTCCGCCCTCGTCGTAGCCGACGTAGCCGGGTGGCGACCCGATGAGGCGCGAGACGGTGTGCTTCTCCATGTACTCGGACATGTCGAGGTGGACCAGCGCCTGCTCGTCACCGAACAGGAACTCGGCGAGCGCCTTCGCGGTCTCGGTCTTGCCGACACCCGAGGGCCCGAGGAAGATGAACGAGCCGGACGGCCGGCGCGGGTCCTTCAGCCCCGAGCGGGTGCGCCGGATCGACTTCGAGACGGCCTCGATCGCCTCGTGCTGGCCGACGATGCGCTTGTGGAGCTCCTCCTCCATGCGCAGGAGCTTCTGCGTCTCCTCCTCGGTCAGCTTGAACACCGGGATCCCGGTCCAGGTGGACAGGACCTCGGCGATCACCTCCTCGTCGACGTTCAGGACCTTGTCCATCCCCTCGCTGCGCCACTCGGTCTCGCGGGACTGGCGCCGCTCGACGAGCTTCTTCTCCTCGTCGCGCAGGGAGGCGGCGCGCTCGAAGTCCTGCGCGTCGATCGCCGCCTCCTTCTGCTTGCGCATGTCCTCGACCTTGCCGTCGATCTCCTGGAGGTCGGGCGGGGTCGTCATGGACCGGATGCGCAGCCGCGAGCCGGCCTCGTCGATCAGGTCGATCGCCTTGTCCGGCAGGTAGCGGTCGGAGATGTAGCGGTCGGCGAGGTTCGCCGCGCTGACCAGCGCGTCGTCGGTGATCGTGACCCGGTGGTGGGCCTCGTAGCGGTCCCGGAGGCCCTTCAGGATCTCGATCGTGTGCGGCAGGGTCGGTTCCTCGACCTTCACCGGCTGGAAGCGCCGCTCGAGCGCCGCGTCCTTCTCGAGGTGCTTGCGGTACTCGTCGAGCGTGGTCGCGCCGATGGTCTGGATCTCCCCGCGGGCGAGCATCGGCTTGAGGATGCTCGCCGCGTCGATCGCACCCTCGGCCGCGCCGGCCCCGACGAGGGTGTGCAGCTCGTCGATGAAGAGGATGATGTCTCCGCGGGAGGTGATCTCCTTCAGCACCTTCTTCAGGCGCTCCTCGAAGTCACCGCGGTAGCGCGATCCGGCGACGAGCGCGCCGAGATCGAGGGTGTAGAGGTGCTTGTCGCGCAGCGTCTCCGGGACGTCGCCGGCGACGATGCGCTGGGCCAGACCCTCGACGATCGCGGTCTTGCCGACACCGGGCTCACCGATGAGCACCGGGTTGTTCTTGGTGCGACGCGACAGGACCTGCATGACGCGCTCGATCTCGCGGTGCCGCCCGATCACCGGGTCGAGGGTGGACTCGCGCGCCCCCTGGGTGAGGTTGCGACCGAACTGGTCGAGGATCGTCGAGCCCTGCTGGCCCTGGCCGCCGGAGCTCTCGCCGACGCCGGCACCGGCCTTTCCTTGACCCTCGCCGCCGGCGTAGCCGGACAGCAGCTGTATGACCTGCTGACGCACGCGGTTGAGGTCCGCGCCGAGCTTCTGGAGCACCTGCGCGGCGACCCCCTCGCCCTCACGGATGAGCCCGAGGAGGATGTGCTCGGTGCCGATGTAGTTGTGACCGAGCTGCAGCGCCTCGCGCAGCGACAGCTCGAGGACCTTCTTGGCCCGCGGGGTGAACGGGATGTGCCCGGACGGGGAGGACTGACCCTTGCCGATGATCTCCGTGACCTGCTCGCGGACGGCCTGGAGGGAGATGTTCATGGACTCGAGCGCCTTCGCGGCGACGCCCTCCCCCTCGTGGATCAGCCCGAGGAGGATGTGCTCGGTGCCGATGTAGTTGTGGTTCAGCATCCTCGCCTCCTCCTGGGCGAGGACGACCACGCGGCGAGCCCGGTCGGTGAACCTCTCGAACATCAGTGGCTTCTTTCCATCGCTTCCGCGGTCTGTCTGACGGTCTGTCGTGCGGTCCGTCCTGACGGTCTCTCCTGAAGGTCTCTCCTGCGGATCCGCCCCGACCGACCGTTCACACGGTCTGTCCTCACGGACCGTCCTGGCGGGCCTCCCGTCGCGCCGGGGCACCGTTCTCCGCCACGGTCCGGTGGAGACGGCTCACGGGACGATCGTAGCGGCTCACCCCCGATCCGCCTCCAGGATCTGCTGGCGCAGGTGGGCGGCGCACACTTGGGGCAACGCCGCACTCCGGATCTATGTTCCCCCACCGAGCCGATCCGTCGCCGGGCCGTGGGTCCCGTCCACGGTCGGATAGGCGGCCCCGCCGGCCCCCGGTGCGGGAGGGGACGACCGGGGGACTCGAGGAGACCTGCACGACCGGAGCGAGGGTCGCGATCGTCTCCAACGCGACCGGGACGCGGTCGCGGAGGAGCTCGCCCGTTTCGGGGTGTGCCAGGTCGGGACGGGGCGCGGGGCGTCGGTCGCCGCTGACCGCGGAGGCTGTGAGCGACGTCACCCGTGCTCGGGGCGCAGGGTCGGGAAGAGGATCACGTCGCGGATGCTCGGGACGTCGGCCAGGATCATGACCAGCCGGTCGACGCCGATCCCCAGCCCCCCGGTCGGCGGCATCCCGAGCTCGAGGGCGGTGAGGAACGGTTCGTCGACCAGCATCGCCTCCTCGTCGCCCTCGGTGCGCGCGGCCGCCTGGGCCTCGAGGCGCTGCCGCTGGTCGTCGGGATCGGTGAGCTCGCTGAAGGCGTTGCCGAGCTCCCGGCCGGCCACCACCGGCTCGAACCGCTCGGTGACGTGGTCCTCCGTACGGTGCCGACGCGCCAGCGGGGAGGTCTCGACCGGGTGCTGGGTGACGAGGACCGGGTCCCACAGCTCGTGCTCGACCAGGGACTCGTAGAGCTCGGCGACGAGCCTGCCCGGCCCCCACCCCTCCTCGTACAGCAGGTCGTGCTCGTCGAGCAGCCGGCGCAGCTCGGCGATCGGGGTGTCGTAGGCGAGATCATCCCGACCGACCGCCTCCCGGACGAGCTCGAGCATCGTGCGACGGGGCCACGGCGGCGTGAGGTCGAGCGGACGGTCGAGGTAGGTCAGCTCGAGCGTGCCGACGGCCGCCTCGGCGGCGGCCGCCACCAGCGTCTCGGTCAGCTCCATCATGTCCCGGAAGTCGGCGTAGGCCTGGTAGACCTCGAGCATCGTGTACTCCGGGTTGTGGCGGGGGCTCATCCCCTCGTTGCGGAAGCTGCGGTTCAGCTCGTAGACGCGCGGGAAGCCGCCGACGATCAGGCGCTTGAGGTACAGCTCGGGCGCGACCCGCAGGTACAGGTCCACGTCGAGCGCGTTGTGGTGGGTGATGAACGGCCGCGCGGTCGCGCCGCCCGGGATCGGGTGCAGCATCGGGGTCTCGACCTCGGTGAAGCCGCGGTCCTCGAGCTCGCGGCGGAACGCCGCGACCACCTCGGAGCGGATCCGGAAGGTCTCCCGAGTCTCGTCGTTCACGACGAGGTCCAGCTCGCGCTGCCGGTAGCGCAGCTCCACGTCCTTCAGCCCGTGCCACTTGTCCGGGAGGGGCCGCAGGGCCTTCGACAGCAGCGTCACGTCGCGCGGGGAGACCGAGAGCTCGCCCTTGCGGGTCACCATCACCTCGCCGGTGGCACCGACCCAGTCGCCGAGGTCCAGGTCGTCCACCGCGGCCATCCCCTCCTCGCCCAGGACCCGCTGCTGGCAGAACAGCTGCAGATCGACCCCGTCCTCGCGGAGGACGACGAACGCGAGCTTGCCGTGGCCCCGCTGCGCGACGATACGGCCGGCGACGGTGACGACCTCGCCGGTCTCCTCCCCCGGGTCGAGGTGGCTCCACCGCTCCCGCACGTCGCCGACCCGGTGGGTCGGCTCGAAGCGCACGGGGTAGGGCTCGACGCCGTCGGCGCGGAGCGCCTCGACCTTCGCGCGCCTGGTCGCGACCAACTCCTCGAACGTCGAGCCGGCCCGGGCGTCCTGCTCGTCGGTCACCGTGTGTTCCTCTCCCAGATCAGCCGCAGGCCCTTCAGGGTGAGCCACTCGTCGTGTGTGTCGACCTCGTCGCTGGCCTCGAGCACCGCGGCGGCGAGCCCCCCGGTCGCGACCACCGCCGCTTCACCTCCGAGCTCCTCGCGGATGCGACGCACCAGCGCGTCGACCTGCCCCGCGAAGCCGTAGACGACGCCCGACTGCATCGCGCCGACGGTGGTGCTGCCGATCACCGCCGGGGGCCGCACGATCTCCACCTTGGGCAGTCGCGCCGCGCGGACCACGAGCGCGTCCATCGAGGTCTGCACGCCGGGCGCGATGACCCCGCCGACGAAGTCCCCACCGGCACCGACCACGTCGAAGTTCGTCGAGGTGCCGAAGTCGACCACGATGGCCGGTGCGCCGTACAGCTCGGCGGCCGCCACCGCGTTCACGATGCGGTCGGGGCCGATCTCCCGCGGGTTCTCGTAGCGCAGGGCGATGCCGGTCCGGATCCCGGGCTCGACCACGACCGGTGGGAAGTGGAAGTAGCGCTCGGTCATCTCCCGCAGCGCCTCGGTCACGGCGGGAACCACGCTGGAGAGCACCACCCCGTGGACGTTGCGCGAGAAGGAGAGGTCCACGAAGGCGAGTAGCCCCTGGAAGAGCAGCGCGTGCTCGTCCGGTGTCCGCCCGGCCTCGGTCGAGATGCGCCAGTGCCGGTGCAGGTCGTCGCCGTCGAAGACCCCGATCACGGTCTGCGAGTTGCCGACGTCGATCGCGAGGAGCATCAGCGCACCTCGACGACGTCGAGCGCGACGTCGAGCGCCGGGGCGCTGTGGGTGATCGCACCGACCGCGAGCGCGTCGACGCCGGTGGCGGCGTAGGCGCGCACGGTACGCGTCGTGATACCCCCGGAGGCCTCGAGCCGGACGTCGTCACCGAACGCCGCGACGAACCGGCGCGCCTCGTCGGGCGTGAGGTTGTCGAGCAGGAGATCGGTGGCGCCCGCGGCGATCGCGTCCCGGGCCTCCTCGAGCGAGGTGACCTCGACCTGGACCGTCCGGCCGTCGGCGGCTGCGAGCGCGGCCCGTGTCGCCGCCGCGACGCCCCCTGCGGCGGCGACGTGGTTGTCCTTCACCAGGAGCTCGTCGGACAGACCGGCGCGGTGGTTGTCCCCGCCGCCGGCGACGACCGCCGCCTTCTCCAGGAACCGCAGGCCCGGGGTGGTCTTGCGCGTGTCCCGGATCGTGCAGCCGGTCCCGTCGACCGCCGCGACGTGGACGCTGGTCGCGGTCGCGATCCCCGAGAGGTGCGCGACGAGGTTCAGCGCGGTCCGCTCCCCGGTGAGGATCGCCGCCAACGGGCCGACGATCTCCGCGAGCACGGCGCCGGGCTCCACCTCGTCACCGTCCGCCCACCGCAGGGCCACCTCGACCTGCTCGTCGACGTGCCGGTAGGTCTCGGCGAGCAGATCGAGGCCGGCGACCACGCCGGTGGCGCGCGCCACCACCTCGGCACGGCCCACGCTGCCGATCGGGACGCACGCCGCGGAGGTCAGGTCCCCGAGGTCGCCGAGGTCCTCGGCGAGCGCCCGCAGGACGGCGCGCCGTCGCGCACGCCCCAGCTCACCGTCGTCTCCCTCGCTCACGGCAGCGACGCTAGTGCGTGCCCGGCTACGCCACGACCCCGCGGATCTCCCCGGCTGTCTCGGCACCGGTCCCGGCGACGCGGTTGTGCTCGTCGACGAAGACGACGGTCGGTTCGTGGTCGCGGGCCTCGGCGTCCTCGAGCTCCGCGTAGGAGATGATGATCACCCTGTCCCCGGGGTGCACGAGCCGCGCCGCTGCCCCGTTCAGGCCTATCGCGCCGGAGCCGGCCTCGCCGGGGATCACGTAGGTATCGAGGCGTGCGCCGTTGTCGATGTCGACGACCTGCACCCGCTCGCTGGGCAGCAGGTCCGCCACGTCCATCAGGTCGGCGTCGATCGTGATCGAGCCGACGTAGTGGAGATCGGCCTCGGTGACCGTGGCACGGTGGATCTTGGACTTCATCATGGTGCGTCGCATCGCTGCTCCCGTGTCGTCCACGTCCGGCGATGACCGCCGGTGCGTGGTTCCAACCGGTCCTTCGCGTCGCGGGCGGGGGGTCCCGCTTCAGCCCGTCGCGTCGAGCAGGCGCTGCTCGTCCGCAGCGTCGCCCACGACGACGTTGTCGATGAGCCGTGCCGACCCGACGTGTGCCGCGACCGCGACCAGCAACTCGCGCTCCTCCCCGCCCCTGGCCGCTGCCGCGTCACGTTCCGCGGCCGGCGTGTGGTCGGGGGGACCGAGCGTCTCGGGGTCGACGACCTCGACGTAGTCGATCCGCACACGTGGCTCACGCTCGAGGGTAGCGGTCGCGGCGTCCCGGAGCACCTCCGCCTCCACCGGCCGACCGGCCTCGCGGCTCGCCCTCGCCCGCCGCACCGCCGCGGACAGCGCCCGTGACAACGACCGCGCCGCGACGCGGTCCGGCTCGTCGAGGTAGGCGTTGCGGGAGCTCGTCGCGACGCCGTCCGGTTCACGCACGGTGGGGACGGCGACCAGCTCGACGTCGACGTCCAGGTCGGCGACCATGCGGCGCAGCACCTGCAGCTGCTGGAAGTCCTTGCGACCGAAGTAGGCGACGTCGGGGTCGACCTGGTTCAGGAGCTTGGTGACCACGGTGCAGACGCCGTCGAAGTGCCCCGGGCGCGAGGCCCCACACAGCCGCTCGGTCAGCCCGCTGACCGACACGGACGTCGCCAGGTCGGCCCCGTGCTCGGGATCCCAGCGCGGGTACACCTCACGCACGGTCGGCGCGTAGACCACGGCGGGCGTCGCCGTCCCGAGGGCGGTCAGCGCCCGCTCGTCGGCGTCGAGGTCCCGCGGGTAGGAACCGAAGTCCTCGTCGGGACCGAACTGGGTCGGGTTGACGAAGATGGAGACGACGACGAACTCCCCGGCTCCCGGGGCGTCACCCGCGGCCCCGTCGCCACCCGCCGCCGCCCGCACGAGGGCGACGTGGCCGCCGTGCAGGGCCCCCATCGTCGGGACGAGAGCGATCCGCTGTCCCCTCGCGCGCGCGGCGGAGACCGCCGCGCGGACCCCCGCGACGGTCGTGATGCGGTCCACGGTCGGCTCCTCCCGTCCGTCGGTCCGGATCCGGCTACAGGTCCCAGTGCTCGGCCTGGGCCGCCCGGGCACGCGCGATCGCCCGCTCCTGGTCCGCACGGAGCTCGACCATCGCCTGGGCGAGCTCGCTGCCACCCGTGAGCGGATCGTCGACCTCGGTGCGCACCCCCACGAGCGCCTCGACCACCGCGAGCGTGCAGAACGGTGCGTACCCGGCCGAGTACCCACCCTCGTTCAGCACCACGAGGCAGCCCTCGCAGACCTCGTCGGCGAGCTCACGCGTGGCCGTCGCGACGGTGCGGAACCCGTCGGCGGTCACGATCATCCGCCCGAGCGGGTCCATCATGCTCGCGTCCTGTCCCGCAGCCGCGACGATCAGCTCCGGCGCGAAGGCACGGACGACCGGGCCGATCAGCTCGGTGAACGCGAGCTCGTACCCACGGTCACCCGTGCCGGGCGGCAGCGGGATGTTCACGGTCCGTCCCTCAGCTCCCGCACCGCCGACCTCGTCGACGGCGCCGGAGCCCGCGGGGAACCAGTTCTCCTGGTGGATGGAGATGAACAGCACATCCGGGTCGTCCCAGAAGACGTCCTGGATCCCGTTGCCGTGGTGGACGTCCCAGTCGACGATCGCGACGCGCCCGACGCCACGCCGCCGGCGTGCGTGGCGGACGGCGATCGCGACGTTGTTGAACACGCAGAACCCCATGCCCCGGTCGGGACCGGCGTGGTGGCCGGGAGGTCGCAGGAGACCGAACCCGTTGCGGATCGCGCCGTCCACGACGTCGTCGACGAGGCTGATGGACGCCCCAACGGCGACGAGCGCCGCATCCCACGTCCCGGGGACCACCGGCGTGGAGCGGTCGAGCTGCCCCCCGCCCCGCTCGGTCAGCTCGCGGACGCGGCGGATGTAGCCGTCATCGTGGACGAGGCCCAGGTCGTCGGTCCCCGCGACCTTCGGAGCGAGGTCCACGAGGTCGTTCACCAGTCCCGAGTTCTCGATCAGCTGCGCCGTGCGGCGGACGATCCGCAGGCTGGAGGGATGCGGCTCCGGGTCCATCAGCTCACCGGTCGGCAGCCGGTACTGGTCCACCCCGGTGTCGTGGAGGAGGAACCGCCGGTCGTAGACGTAGCCGGTGCGGGTCGGCCGCCCGTGAGCGGCGCTCACCGGTCCGCATCTCCACCGCCGAGAGCGTCCCGGACCGCGCGGCGACGGTCGTCGTCGAGCGCGGGACCGACCTGCGTCAGGATCGCCCGCGACAGCAGCCGGTACGCGGCGGCGAGCCCCGGGGCGTCCCGGTCCAGCCCGTCGATGTGCGCACGGATGGTCCCGACGTCCCCCCGACGGACCGGACCGGTGATGGCCTCGGCACCGGCGTCGAGGACGTTGGCGGCGCTGGTCCGCACGAGCGGCGACAGGAACGCCCCCGGGTCGTCCACGCGCGCCGCCAGGAGCAGCCGTCGCGCGACCGCGACCGCGGCTGCGACGGCGTTCGACCCGATCGTCAGCGCGGCGTGGTAGGTCACCCGGTCGTCCTCGTCGACGTCGTGGGGGCTACCCCCCAGCTGCCACACCAGATCGTGGGCCCATCCGCGGTCGGTCCGATCGGCGGTCACCGCCCAGGCCGCGCCGTCCAGCACCTCCGGGTCCGCGCCCGGGTCGGGGACGGTCTGTGCCGGGTGGCAGGCGGCCGCCCGGGCACCGCTCAACCGGACCCGCCGCAGCGCCGCGAGCCCCGCCCGGCCGCTGACGTGGACCACCCGCTGGCGCTCCCGGAGCGCGTCCGCGGCGGCGAGCCGGTCGGCGACCTCCTCGAGGCGGTCGTCGGGAGGTGCCAGCACGACGAGATCGGCGTCGCGTGCCGCCTCCGCCGGGTCCGGGGTGGTGCGTGCCCCGGCGAAGCGCGCCGCGAAGCGCTCGCGTGACGACTCGCCGCCCCCGCCAGCCGCCACGACGCGGTGACCGGCTCGCGCGAGCCCCGCGGCGAGCACGGTGCCCACCCGACCGGGGCCGACGATCGCCACCGTCCCCCGCGGGAGCTCGCGGTCCTCGGACGTGGTCACGACCGACCCTCCCCTGATCCGGCCCCCCCGGGTCCGGGTCCCCGCGGTCCGGCCTCCCGGTGACGTCGAGCGGGTCCCGACATCCCCGGTCCGCCCCGGCGCTCCCCGAGGCGGGGTGACCCGGCACGGGGGCCGGGGGGGCGGCGCTCCAGTGGGTCCGGCGCCCCGGGGCCCCCGACGAGGCGGACGTGGTGCTCCACCCCGCTGATCGGTGCGAGCGCCGCCAGTCGCGCGGCGACGCTCGTGCCGTCCGGCAGGCGGGCACCCGGCGGCATCACCTCCGCGAGGGGGACGAGGACGAAGGCGCGCTCGGTCAGCCGCGGGTGCGGGACGGTGAGCTCCGGCTCGTCGATGTGCTCGTCGTCGTAGAGCAGCAGGTCGATGTCGAGCGGGCGCGGCCCGGAGGGCCCCTCGCGGGCCCGATCCCGCCCGTGTCGGTCCTCGATCCCCTGCACGACCTCGAGGAGCTCGAGCGGGTCCAGGCGCGTGGTGACGCAGACCGCGCAGTTGAGGTAGTCGGGCTGCCCGTCAACGTCGCCGTCACCGGGGACGACCGGCTCGGTCTCGTAGACGGAGGAGAGCGCCTCGACCGTCACCTCCTCGGTGGCGTCCAGGTCGGCGACGGCGTCCCGGATGGTCTCGAGCCGGTCCCCGACGTTGGACCCGAGACCGAGGAAGGCGACACGCTCGCGCCGCAGGATGCGGGGCAGCCGGAGGGGCCAGCGTCGGGCCATCACCGCTCCCGGCGGAGCGTCACGGAGACGCCGGCGGCCGCGACCGGCAGCGGCGCGTGGGGCTTCTCGACGGTGACCTCGACGGCGGACACCCGTTCCTCCTCGAGGACGGCGGCGCAGACGCGGTCGGCGACGGTCTCGAGCAGGTCGTGGGGGCCGCCGGCGGCGACGCTCGCGACGCGCTCGGCGACGGGACCGTAGTCGACGGTCCGGTCGAGGTCGTCGCTCTCGGCAGCCGCCGCCAGGTCGACCTCCATCGACACGTGGACGAGGAAGGGCTGGCCGCGCTGCTTCTCGCCCGGGCTCACGCCGTGGCGTGCCCAGACCTCGATGCCGTGCAGGGTGATCCGGTCCATCGTCCGACATGGTAGGCGCCCCGCCCCTCGCCCGACCCCTGGGGAGGGCGTCCGACGCCGGCCGCGGAGGCTAGCGGTCGCCCCCGACCGGCTCGCCGTCGGCGATCGCCCGCGCGACGCGCACCGCCGCGACCGTCTCGGCAACGTCGTGGACCCGGACGAGCGCGGCGCCGCGCGCGGTGGACATCGCAGCCGCTGCGATCGAGCCGGGCAGCCGGTCGTCGGCCTCCGTCCCGGCGCCGACCCGGCCGATGAACGACTTGCGCGACGCCCCGACCAGGACGGGGCGACCGAGGGAGGTGAGGTCACGCAGATCACGCAGGAGGGTCAGGTTGTGACCGACGGTCTTGCCGAAGCCGATCCCCGGATCGACGACGATGCCGTCCGGGTCGATACCCGCCGCGACGGCGCGCTCGACCCCGAGGACGAGGTGTTCGAAGACCTCGGCGACGACGTCGTCGTAGCGGGGATCGTCCTGCATCGTCTCGGGGGACCCCCGCATGTGCATGACGACGAACCCGACGCCACGGTCGGCGACGGCGTCGAGCATCTCGGGGTCGTGCTCCCCACCGGACACGTCGTTGACCAACACGGCGCCGACGTCGACCGCCGCAGCTGCGACGGCCGCCTTGCGCGTGTCGACCGAGACCAGCGCACCACCCTCCGCGAGCGCCTCGACGACGGGGACGACCCGACCGGACTCCTCGTCCACGCCGACGGGCTCCGCTCCCGGGCGGGTCGACTCGCCGCCCACGTCCACGATGTCGGCCCCGGCGGCGACCAGCGCGCGACCGCGCTCGACGGCCAGGTCGGGGTGCGTTCCGGGGTCGTAGTAGCGGCCCCCGTCGGAGAACGAGTCCGGCGTGACGTTGAGCACGCCCACGACCAACGTCCGCGAGGAGCACGGCAGCGGCTCGTCCGCCAGTTCGAGGTCGGGCGGCGGCTCCCTCCACGCCCCCAGGGCGGCCGACAGGGCCGCCTCGAGCGCCTCGGCGACCTCCCGACCGTGCGCCCGTCCTGCGGCGTCCACGAGGCGCGACGGGGTGGTGACCACCGTCAGCCGGCCGTCGGCGATGCTCGCGCGCCCCCCGGCGGCGGCGAGCGCGTCGCCGACCTCGTCCGGTGACTGGAGGCGCGAGACCGTCACCCGGACCGGCCCCTCGTCGGCGATCAGCGACGCGTCCGAGACACGCACGATCGGATCACGTCCGACCTCGGTCACCGCATCCCCTCCCCGTGGATCAGCGCCATCGCCTCCGCGCGGGTCCGTGGGTCGGTGCGGAAGTTGCCGCGCACCGCACTCGTCACGGTCTGTGAGCCGGGGAGGCGCACCCCGCGCATGTCCATGCACAGGTGGCGGGCCTCGACGACGACGAGCACACCGCGCGGCTCGAGGACGTCCTCGATGGTGTCGGCGATCACCGTGGTCATGCGCTCCTGCACGTTCGGCCGCTTCGCGACGACGTCGACGAGCCTCGCCAGTTTCGACAGGCCGGTGATCTGGCCGCGCTCGTTGGGGATGTACGCGACGTGCGCCCGGCCGTGGAAGGGCAGCAGGTGGTGCTCGCAGAGCGAGTGGAACGGGATGTCGCGCACCATCACCATCTCGTCGTGCCCGTCCTCCTCGAACACGACGGTGAGGACGTCGCGCGGATCGATCAGGAGGCCCGCGAAGATCTCGTCGTACTCACGCGCGACCCGGTGTGGCGTCTCGCGGAGCCCCTCCCGGTCGGGGTTCTCACCGATCGCCTCGAAGATGAGGCGGACCGCCTGGGCGATCTTGTCGTGGTCGAACACCGCACCCGGCTCCACGCCGGTCAGGTGGCGCACCCGCTCACGGGAGCGTGGACCGTTCACCGGATCCCCGGCCGGCGGCGTTCCTCCAGCACTCACGTCACGGCTCCCCAACGCCGGCTACGACGACCGCTTGGTGCTGCGGCTCCGCGACGCGCTCTTCGAGCCGGCCCCGCGCTTGGCGCGCCCGTCCTGCTTCGCGCCGTTGCCACCCTGGCCGTTCGTGGTCCGCTCGAGCCGTCGCAGCTTCTCGACGACCGCCGTCGGGCTCTCGTCCACCGGCGCGGGTACCGCCCGGGACTCGCGCTTCTTGATGTCGGCGAAGATCTCCATCAGCTCGTCGTTGTCGATCGTCTCCGCGTCCAGCAGGCGCTGCGCGGTGCGCTCGAGGACCCCGTCGTTCTCGACGAGGATCTCCAACGCCTCGTCGTGCGCCTCGTCGATCAACCGGCGCACCTCACGGTCGATCTCGACGGCGATCTCCCCCGAGTAGTCCTGGTGCGTGCCGATGTCGCGGCCGAGGAACGGCTGCGACTCCTTCTGCCCGAGGGTCATCGGACCGAGCTTCTCGCTCATGCCGTACTGCGTCACCATCTCCCGGGCCGTCGCGGTGGCGCGCTTGATGTCGTCGCCGGCCCCGGTGGTGATGTCGCCGACCTTGAGCTCCTCGGCGACCCGGCCGCCGAGCATCACCGCGAGCCGGTCGATCAGCGCAGCACGGGCGATGAGGTAGCGGTCCTCGGTCGGCAGCTGCATCGTGAAGCCGAGCGCCTGGCCGCGCGGGATGATGGAGATCTTGTGCACCGGGTCCGCGTTCGGCAGCGCGTGGCCGACGATGGCGTGGCCCCCCTCGTGGTAGGCGACGATCGTCTTCTCCTCGTCGGACATGAGCCGGGTGCGCCGCTCGGGGCCGGCGACGACGCGCTCGATGGCCTCCTCGAGCTCGTCCATCGTCACCTCGTCCTTGCCGAACCGCGCGGCGAGCAGGGCCGCTTCGTTCACGAGGTTCGCCAGGTCCGCGCCGGTCATCCCGGGGGTCTGGCGGGCGAGCACGTCGACGTCCACGTCGTCGGCGAGCGGCTTGCCGCGCGTGTGGACCTTCAGGATGGCCTTGCGCCCGAGGAGGTCGGGCCGGTCGACCACGATCTGCCGGTCGAAGCGCCCGGGGCGCAGCAGGGCCGGATCGAGGATGTCCGGGCGGTTGGACGCGGCGATGAGGATGACCCCGGCGCGCATGTCGAAGCCATCCATCTCGACGAGCAGCTGGTTCAGGGTCTGCTCGCGCTCGTCGTGCCCCCCACCGAGGCCGGCGCCCCGGTGACGGCCGACCGCGTCGATCTCGTCCATGAATATGATCGACGGGGCGTTGGCCTTGGCCTGCTCGAACAGGTCCCGCACGCGGCTCGCCCCGACCCCGACGAACATCTCGACGAAGTCGGACCCGGAGATGGAGAAGAAGGGGACCCCGGCCTCACCGGCGACGGCACGGGCGAGCAGGGTCTTGCCCGTGCCGGGCGGCCCGTACAGCAGCACGCCCTTCGGGATCTTGGCGCCGATCGCCTGGAACTTCTGCGGGTTCTCGAGGAACTCCTTGATCTCGCGCAGCTCCTCGACCGCCTCGTCCGCCCCGGCGACGTCGGCGAAGGTGACCTTCGGCTGATCCTTGGAGACCTGCTTCGCCTTCGCCTTGCCGAACTGCATCACCCGGCCGCCACCACCCTGCATCTGGGTGAGCAACCAGAAGAACAGGATGAAGATCAGGACGAACGGCAGCATCGAGAAGAGGAAGCTGAGCATCGCCGAGGTCTGCTCGGGGTCGACGCTGACCTCGCGGATGTCCTGCTCGTCGACGATGCGCGCGATGCGCTCCCCGAGGATGTCGGGGTCGTAGGTGGTCTCGTACTCGACGGTCTGGCCGTCGCGGCGCATCTCGCCAGCGAGCACCCGGGACTGCGAGCGGATCTCGACGGTCTCGACCTGGTTGGAGACCGCTGCGCGCTCCCACTCGTGGTAGTCGACGTCCTCGGGTCCCGCTGCCCGGTTCACCATCGTCACGGTGGCGTACAGGGCGATCAGCAGGACCAGGATCCAGAGGAACGGCCCTCGGAAGAGCCGCTGGAGGTCGAACTGTCTGTCGTTGCGATCGCTCACGGTAAGAGATCCGCCCGTCTCGGGGGTCCGACCGGGTCCGCGACGGTGCCGACATCGGGAGAGGGCACGGTCCATCGAGCCCGCACGGACCCCGATGCTACCACCGGGTGGTCGATGACGGCCGTGAGCGGGCCAGCACCGGGTCGCCCCCGCCCTGGGCCGCTACGGGGACCCTGTGGACGTCCGTGCGGACCATCCCGCGCGAACGTCCACAGCGCACCCCCACCCCGACCTCCCGGCCGAACCCTGTGGACGTCCGTGCGGACCATCCCGCGCGAACGTCCACAGCGCACGCGCGGCCGGGCGCTCCCTGGTGGCGGGGCCCGCCCCCCACCCCGCGGGAGCGACTACCCGGTCTGGCGCACGCTCGCGATGAACGGGAGGTTGCGGAAGCGCTCCGCGTGGTCGAGGCCGTACCCGACGACGAAGACGTCGGGGATCTCGAAACCGCAGTAGCGGATCGGGACGTCGACCTTCTCCGCCCCCGGCTTGGCCAGCAAGGTGAGGATCTCGAGGCTGGCGGGGTCCCGGGAGCGGAGGTTGCGGAGCAGGTAGCTCAGCGTCAGCCCGGAGTCCACGATGTCCTCGACGAGCACGACGTGGCGGCCCTCGATGTCGACGTCGAGATCCTTCAGGATGCGCACCACGCCCGAGGTGCGCGTCGCCGATCCGTAGGACGAGACCGCCATGAAATCGACCGAGACCGGGATCGTGAGGAGCCGGGCGAGGTCCGCGATCAGCACGAACGCGCCCTTCAGCACGCCGACGAGCAGCACCTCGCGGCCCGCGTAGTCACTATCGAGCTGCGCGGCGAGCTCGGCGAGCCGCTCCCGGATGGACTCCTCGCTGATCACGACCGCGTCGAGCTCGTCGGTCAGCTCCGACGGCAGGTCGAGCCCGGTCCGAGCGAGCGCGTCGGCGAGGGCCTCCGGGGTCATCGGAGGCCCGTCACCGGCGGCGCGCTCGGGCGGCTCACGGCGCGATCATAGGCGGCCGGGGACCGGTGCCGCGCGGTACGTCGTGTGCTCACGGACCGGCGGAGCGGACGTGGAGCCGGACGGCCGGACGCTCACGACCGGCGCGCGCAGCCTCCGCGTCGACCGCGACGCCGGGGATCCACAGCACGGACCCACTCCGCTCGACGACCGGCAGGAGGTCGCGCACGGCCCGGGGGATGCCGGCGTCCACGAGGACGTCCTGGAGCTTGCGCGTCCCGACCGCCGCGGTGATCCGGTCACCCTCCCGCCGGGCTCGCACGGTCAGCCCCCTGAGGGCCCCCGGACCGAGGACCACCGTGCCGAGCCCGGCGTCGCCTCCCGGCGGGACGACCACGCCGGGCGCCGGCGGTCGCGGCGGTGACCACCGCAGGCCGAGGGGCATCCGCAGCTGGCCGTCGTGGTCCTCCGCGGCCGTGGTGGCGACGACCTCGAGCCCGGCCGCCGGCCACGGGGTCGTGCCCGGGATCGCGACCGCCGCGGGCTCCGGGCGTTCGAGCCCGTGCGGCGCGGCCGCGAGCCACCCCCCGCCACGGGTCACCCTCGATCCGGGGACGTCGACCGCCGTGCCCGGATCGAGCTCCAGGACCGCCTGGACGTGGGCGGCCTCGACCGGGAGGGGGTCGCCGCTGACGGCCGCGAGCAGGTGCCGCACGAGGCGACGTGCCCGCGCCGGGTCCGCCTCGTGAACCGCCCGATCGGGGAGGCACTCCACCGGACCGTACCGGCGCCGTCGCTGCGCGTAGGCGGCCGCCGCCTCGAGCGCCAGCGCGCGGGCATCGTCGCGTGCGAGGTCCGCGAGACGACCCAGCGCGCCGACCGGATCGGGGCTGACCTCGCCGAACGCCGGGAGCAGCTCGTGACGGGTGCGGACCCGGGTGAAGGCACGGTCACGGTTCATCGGGTCCTCGACGGCCGCCAGGCCCTCACCGGCGATGAAGCCACGCACGTCGGCGCGCCGGACCCGGAGCAGCGGCCGGACGAGGACGACGTCGCGTTCCCCCGCGTCCGCGTCGCCGACGTCGGGACGCGTCGCCGTCATCGCACCGAGGCCGTCCACCCCGGTGCCGCGCGCGATGCGCAGGAGCACCGTCTCCGCCTGGTCGTCGGCCGTGTGCCCCAGCAGCACCCAGGCCGCACCGACGTCGGACGCGATCCGTCGCAGCCCCCGGTACCGGGCGTCGCGGGCCGCCGCCTCTACCCCGTCGCCCGATCCGGCGACCTCGACCGCGCGGACCTCGAGCGGCAGCCCCAGGGCCGCGGCGTGGGCTTCGACGAGTCGCACGTCGGCCTCGTCGTCGCGGAGACCGTGGCGGACGTGCGCCAGGTGGAGGACGAGGTCGGGCCGGGCCTCGGCGACGAGGTGCGCGAGGGCGGTCGAGTCCGGTCCACCCGAGATCGCGACGAGCGCGCTCACACCGTGCGGGAGCGCCGTCAGCACGCGCCCGACCTCCGCGACGATCGTGTCGCGGTCGAGCCCGCCGGGGAGCGGGCCGGGCGGGACCGTCACCGGTCGACGCCGACGCGGTCGAGCCAGCGGGGCGGGTCGGCGATCTCGTCGAGCGTCGGCAGCGTCTCCGGACCGGCGAAGGCGCGGTTCAGGCCGTCGACCCCGGCGGCGTCGACCACCTCGCGCACGAACGCCTCGCCCTTCTGGTACTGCCGGCGCTTCATCTCGATCCCGGCGACCGCTCCGAGCACCCGGCTCTTCCAGTCGCTGCGGCTCCGCTCGAGCGCGTCACGCACGGTGGCCGGGTCGGAGACGAGGCCGTCGGCGGCGGCGTACATCACCGCGGTGCCGTGCCCTTCGAGCAGGGTCATCAGGGCCTGGGCCTCGTCGACGATCTCGCGTTGCTCGTCGGTGAGCACGATCGTCATGAGCGGCGTGACGTCGCGGTCCTCGCGCAGCGCACGGACCGCGTCGGGCAGCCGGCCGATCGCGGCGAGGACCGCGCTCGGGTCGACCCGGGACGCCTCCAGGTAGCGCACCAGGATCCCGCGCAGGTGGTCGCCGAGCCACGGCACCGCGTCGAACTGGAGGCGGTGGGTGAGCTCGTGGAGGAGGACGGTGCGGCGCACGTCGGTGGCGAGCGGCCCGTAGCGCTCGGACAGCTCGAGCACGTTCGGGCCGACGATCACGAGCTGGGCCTGGCCGGGACCGCCGAGGGGGAGGACGAACTGACCCAGCACCTTGGTGGAGAGCAGACCGAACAGCCCCCCGAGCTGGACCGACAGCGCCGGCCTGGCCAGGCGGCGCTCGCCGAGCCGGTCCTCGATCGGGGCGAGCGCTCCCCGCAGGCCGACGAGGTTGGCGGCGACCCACCCGTCGCGGCTGACGACCCGGATCCGGGTGGCCGGGAGGTCGGCCCCGAGCCCCGTCCACGCCCGGGCGGCGGTGTCGATGGCCGCGATGTCCTCGGCGACCGCCGCGCGGAGCGCGGCCGCCTCCGATGCGGCCGTCCGGCGCACCGGAGTGACGAGACGGGCGGTCGACCGGGCCAGTGGCTCGTCGATGAGCCCGGCGTCCGGGTCGGCGGCGGTGTCCGTGGCGCTCAGGGTCTCGGCCGTTCCTCGGGTGGGTCTGCGGTCAGCTCGACGGCGGGACGCTCCGGGACCGTCCGGGCGGCGATCAGCCCTCCGAGCGCTCCCGCTCCGGACGACGCACCAGGAACCAGTACCCGGCGCCGGTGCCGATGATGGCGAGCACCGCGACCGCGCTCAACAGGATCCCCATGCCGTACGTCCAGGGGACCTCGTACTCGGACGGGCCGAACGGGCTGTCCTCGCCGAGCTGTGGCTCGGGTCCCGGCAGGGGGGCGTCCTCGTCCGCCTCCCCCTCGACCGCGAGGACGACGGCGTCCGTCGGCTCGGCCCCGGCCACGCCGGACGGCACGAGGACGGCCGGCACCAGGAGGAGCACCGCGAGCAGCAGCCCGGGGAGACTCGTGCGCAGCATCGGCCTCAGCCCTTCCCTCGGCGCCGTGACCCCGCTGGAGACGCGCCGGAGCCCCCGTCCGGGAGCTCTCGACCCGGGGAGGGGCTCGGACCGGCTCGGCAGCCGTCGGGGCAGCGTCGCGTGACGGTCGCGCGGCCACGCGCCGCCGCGTGACCGGTCACCGAGGTTACCAGCGCGTCACGGGAGGGAGCTGCTCGACCCGGACCCGTCCCGGTCGTCGTCTCCGCCGGGCAGGACCCCGCCGCCCCCGTCGTCCTCGAGCTCCTCGTCGCCGTCCGCCTCGTCGGACCCGTCGGGCTCGTCGGCCCCGCTGGACCCCTCCGACTCGTCCGCTTCCGGCGGTGGGGCCTCGCTCTCCCCGTCCAGGTCGACATCCTCGCGCGGAGCGGCGTCGATGATCCGTTCGAGGAGGTTGTCCGGGACGTCGACGATGTCGTCGAGCTGGTCGCCGGTCGCCACGAGCCCACCCAGCCCGAAGCGGTGATCACCTCCGTCGAACGACCCGCTGTCGGGATCGGTCCGGTCCGTCGCCTGCGGGTCGGAGGGTCCGACCCCGCGGTCGGCCACGGAGGGCCCGCGCGGCGGGGCCGGGCTGGCGGTGCGCTCCGCCCCACGCCGGTCCTCGATGCGCCGGTCGGACGGCGTGATCTCGGCGTGACCGAACCTGACCCGATCGGACGTGACCGACGGTGTCTGCGACTCGCTCCCCAGGATCTCCAACGACGGTGCATCGAACGCCACGAGAGCCGCCGCCAACCAGACGAGCGCCGCCATCGCCGCGCGCAGCGCGACCGCACGTCGGTCGGGACCGGGCGCGGTCGCCGGTGCCGGTCCGGCGACCGCCTCCTCCGCTGCCCGCTCGACCGCCGCGTTCGCGACGACCGTCTCCAGGCGTGCGCGCACCGCGCGCAGGCGCGCATGTGGCCGGTCGAGCATCCGCCGCGCTGCATCGGGGTGGCCGTCCTCCACGAGCAGGCTCGCCAGGAGCAGGTCGTCGCGGATCTCGTCGTCGAGGTCGTGGATCTCGTCGTCCATCGCCTCGAGGAGCCCCGCGACGGCACGGTCGGACGGTGGGCGTCGAGCCCCGTTCCGGCGCCGATCCGGAGCCGGTCGTCGCTCCCGAGGAGGTGCCATCTCCGCCGATCCCGATCGTCTGCGCAGGCGGTCCCAGCTGCAGCCGCCCCTCTCATGTACGGGGCTTCGACGTCAGCGGTCCGCATTCCTCCCCGCAGCGCGGTCACCCGGAGGGACGAACACGTAGTTGCGCTCATCGGGCTCGATCCGCTGGACCGGTCGCAGCCCGTCCGCGCCGAAGCGGTTCGGCTGCCAGCCGCGGTCGGCCAGCCAACCGAGCACCTCGTCGGCCCGGTGCCCGTACCCGGCGGTGTGCCGCTCCTCCACCTCGCAGACGATGACCGGTCGGAACCGGCCGAGCGTGGCCTCGCCCCCGCGAAGCACGGCGAGTTCCGCGCCCTCGACGTCGATCTTCACGAGGTCGAGCCGCTCGAGACCGACCCGGTCGACGAACCGGTCCAGCGCCTCGATGCGCACGATCCGGCGTGTCGCTCCGCCCCCGTACTCGTGGCCGTCGTCGACGCGGCCGACCAGCAGGTGGCTGCGGCCGGGGACCGGGAGGCCGAACCGCCGGCGGGGGGTCGCCAGCACCCCCGTCCCGGGCCGCTCACCGAGGGCCAGCGCGTGGACGCGGATCCTCCCGCCGCCGGCCACCCGGGCGGCGGCGCGGAGCACCGCGCGGGACCGGGGCCGGGGCTCGACCGCGTCGACCGTGCCGGCGGCCCCGACGAGTCGGGCCAGGAGCACGCTGTAGGTGCCGTAGCTCGCCCCGATGTCGATGCAGGCGCCACCTCGCGGCACGAGCGCCCGGACGGCGAGCATCTCCTTCTCGAGGAACGGCGCCGCCCGGACCGCCCGCAGCGCCCAGGGGTCGGGGGCCGACGTCCCCCGCCCCGGCCGTTCGTCACCCACCTCGCGCCCCCCTGCGTCGGGACGACCGTCAGATCTCGTCGGCCACGGCGACGGGGGTGCGGCCGAGGTAGCCGGTCTCCGGCGGGTGGAAGAAGGCGATCTCCTCCTCCCCCTCCCGCCAGCACAGCAGCACGTCCCGGCGCTCGCCGTCGATGGTCGCGGTGGCCGGGAAGTCGAGCAGCGCCGGGGCGATCCCCTTGACCTGCACCCCACGCTCCCGGAACCAGCCCATCCGCTCGTCGATGCGCGCCTCGAGGGCCTTGGCCTCCGGGACCGATCCCGCCGGCGCGTCACCGGCCTGGATGGCCGCCGAGCGCTGCTGCAGGTCGGAGGTCATCGCCGCGATCTGCCCGATGCGCCGTCGTGCCTCGGGCAGCAGCTCCGACGCCGCCGCGAGGCTGAACCTACGCACCGGCGGCCTCCCGCTCGAGCGCGTCGCCGAAGGCGCTCATCCGTCGAGTGCGGCGGCGAGCTCGACCGCCGCGTCCTCCACGCGACCGGCGAGCTCCGCCCTGTCCTCGTCGTCGAGCCAGGTCGCCTCGACACCGTCCAACGCGATCGCCACCATCTCGTCCCAGTCGTAGTCGAAGGCCTCCCTGACCGACGCGTACTCCTCGGTGAGGTCGAGGTCGGTGAGGGCCGGGTCGTCGGTGTTCAGCGTCGCGAGCAGCCCGGCCTCGCGCATCCGCGGGTAGGGGTGCTCGGCGAGCTCCGGGAAGGCGTTGGCGATGCGGATGTTGGAGTTGGGGCAGACCGTGAGCGGGATGCGCTCGTCGGCGAACCGTGCGGTGAGCTCGTCGTCGTCGAGGAGCGACAGCCCGTGGTCGATGCGCTCGCAGCCGAGCACGTCGACGCCCGCCTGGATCGTCGTCGGCGGGGTGACCTCGCCCTGGTGGGAGGTGCGACGCAGTCCGGCCGCACCGGCGATGGTGAAGGCCTCGACGAAGTCGGTCGGGTCCACGCCGAGCTCGGTCGAGTCCATGCCGACGCCGATGACGCGCTCGGTCCCCGGCGCCCCGTCGCGTCGCAGCTCCACGAGCCGCTCGACCATCTCGCGACCGGCCTGCGGGCCGTACGCGCGGTCGACGTCGGCGATGAGCATCGCCCGGACGCCGGTCTCCTCCTCGGCCGCCTCCAGCCCCTCGGCGAGCCCCGCGACGATGTCGGCCAGGTCCTGACCCGCGTCGAGGTGCCGGGCCGGGGTGAAGAACGTCTCGCGGTACACGAGCCCGTGCTCGGCCCCGTCGACGATGCTCTCGTGTGCGAGTCGGGCCCAGTCGCCGCGGTCGCCGAGCACCGACTGCACCAGCCAGAACACCTCGAGGAAGGAGTCCAGGCTGGTGTAGCTGTAGAGCTCGGTCGGGTCGCGGCTGGGCAGCTCGACGTCGTTCTTGTCGGCGAGCTCCACCACGGTCTCGGGGCGCATGGTCCCCTCGACGTGGCAGTGCAGCTCGACCTTCGGGAGACGGTTCAGGGCGGTACGGATGTCCATCACTCGACCATCACTCGACCAGCCAGATGAAGTAGATCGCGAAGACCACGAACAGCCCGTACATGACGGGGTGGACGTCACGGTAGCGGCCCTTGAAGACGAACATGAGCGGGTAGAGGAACAGCCCGAGCGCGATCCCGTTCGCGATGCTGTAGGTGAGCGGCATCGCGACCACGGTGACGAACGCGGGCACGGCGTACTCCATCTGCTCCCAGCGGATGTCGCCGAGCGCGCGCACCATGAGCACCCCGACGATCACCAGTGCCGGCGCCGTGACGTGCGGGGTGATCACCGCGAGCAGCGGGGAGAAGAAGAGCGCGAGGAGGAACAGCCCGGCCGTCACGACCGACGTGAGCCCGGTCCGGCCACCGGCCGCGATGCCGGCGGTCGACTCGATGTACGAGGTGGTGGTGGACGTCCCGAGCGTCGCACCGGCCATGGTCGCGATCGCGTCGGAGGACAGCGCCTGTCCGGCCCGGGGGAGGTCGCCCTCCTCGTCGAGCAGCCCGGCCTGCTCCGCGACCGCGATGATCGTCCCGGCGGTGTCGAAGAAGTCGACGAACAGCATGGTGAACACGACGATGATCATCTGTGAGGTGAACAGGTCGGGGAAGGCGGCGAACGCCTCGCCGAAGGTCGGGGCGAGGCTCGGGATCCCGGACACGATCGCCGAGGGCGGCTCGATCAGTCCCGTCAGGACGCCGGCGAGCGCGGTGACGACGATGCCGTAGAACACCGCCGCCCTGAGCCCGCGCACGAGCAGGGCGGCGGTCACGACGATCCCGAAGATCGCCAGCAACGTCGTGCCGACGGTGAGGTCCCCGAGCGCGACGAGCACCCCGTCACCCGGGACGACGATGTCGGCGTTCACGAGTCCGATCAGGGCGATGAACACGCCGATGCCCGCGCCGATCGCGAGCTTCATCTGCATCGGGATCGCGTTGATGACGATCGCCCGCAGCCCGGTGACCGTCAGCAGGAAGAAGAGGACCCCGGAGGCCAGCGTGCCGGCGAGGGCGACCTCCCAGTCGATGCCCATGCCGAGCACGACGGTGAACGCGAAGAAGGCGTTCAGCCCCATGCCGGGGGCCTGCGCGATCGGGTACCGGGCCCAGAGCCCCATGACCAACGTGCCGATCGCCGCCGCCAGCGCGGTCGCGACGAACACGGCGTTGGCGTCCATCCCGGCGCCCTCCGGACCGAGGATGGACGGGTTCACGAACAGGATGTAGGCCATCGCGAGGAAGGTGGTGAGGCCCGCCACCGCCTCGATGCGCACGGTGGTGCCGTGCTCGGTCAACCCGAAGTAGCGATCGAGCGCGGGGCGCTGCTCGGACGGCTCCCGCTCGTCAGCGACCGTGGCGGTGCCCTCTTCTGCCATGTGACCTCTCCCGGATCCAGCTGTGCGCGCGCGTGGAGGTCCGGGTCCCCGTCCCCGACCGCCCAGACGCGGGCACGATAGACGCCGGGCGGTGACCGGCGTCAACATCGCGGGGGGCGGGAGCGCGCGGACCGCACGATCCGTCTCCGCCGCCGGACCGGGCGCGGCTCACCGCCGTCGGGTCTCGCCGGGTGAGCTCCGGTGACGTCCGGTCGGTCCGGTCAGCTGCGGTCGACCATGAGGAGCCGATCGAACCAGTCCTCGGTGGCGAGCAGGAGGTGCAGGTCCAGCAGGTCGTCACGGGTGAGCGCGGGACCCGACGGCGGACGCTCGGGGTGCTCGACCGCCGGGCGTCGCAGGTGGACGCCTGCACGCTGGAGGGCCCGCGCGACCGCCTGGTCGATCGCGCTGCGGAAGCGACGGGCGCAGCTCGGACAGCGGAAGTCGAGGAGGTACCGGTCGGAGTGCGTGACCGGGGCGATCAGCGAGGTCGCCCGCGGGTCGAGCTCCACCTCGCCGCAGCGAGGACACCGTCCCTGGATGACGCTCACGACGTTCCTCCGTCGCCCGCTCACCCATCCAGCATCCACCTCGGACCGGCCGCGTCCGTAGGGCGTAGGTCCCGTTCCCGGTGCCACCCACGACCCGTTCCGACCCGGGCGACCGCCTCCGAGCCGTCGATGGAGTGGCTCAGTGCCGTCTGCGGCACCCACGCACTCCATCGATCCCGGCGGCCACCTCGCGACCCGTCCATGGAGTGGCTCAGTGCCGTCTGCAGCACCCACGCACTCCATCGACGCGGCGTCGCATCCCGGGTCGTCCCGGCACGCGCCCCGGCACGCGGCTCGGCGCGTGCGTACCCTCCGGGGTCGCCTACCATCGGCGCACACGCCGGAGTAGCTCAGTGGTAGAGCAATCGCCTCGTAAGCGATAGGCCAGGGGTTCGAATCCCCTCTCCGGCTCCACGACCCCGGACCCTCCCGGCCCCCGCCGGCTCGCGACATCCTCGCTACGCCGGCGTCACCCCGTGTGCGCGGAGCGCGCGCCCTGAACCCGCGCGCGCCGCTGACGCAACCACGGGCGACCCCTGCGGCGGACCGACCGGCCGTCGTGACCCGGGCGACGGGGAGGACCGGATGCTGCGCACCATCGTCACGGTCGTCGCGACGACCGCGCTCGCCCTCCTCACGGCCGGCTGCGGCGCGCCGTCCGACGTGCCGGAGGTCACCGCTCCCGGCGACGGGCCGGACACGGCCGGGGCCACCGCGGTCCCGTCAGCCGGGACGCACGCCCTCTCCCAGCGCTGCGAGAACCCCCGGGAGGGCTACGCCATCTCCTACCCCCGCGGGTGGCACACCGACCGGGGTGAGGGGATCATCCCCTGCCGCGCGTTCGACCCGGAGCCCGTCGAGCTCGAGCCGCAGACCGAGATCCCCCTCGACACGGCGGTGATCGTCAGCACCTCCGGGGCGGCCTCCCTGGAGGAGCTCGCCGACGAGGACATCGGCGCGACCGACCGGGAGACGGAGCGCACCCGGGTCGCCGGGCACGACGCGATCGTGGTGGACGCGACCGGCACCGGCGCGGGGATGGTCGGAGAGGGGGTGGCGTTCCGCTCGTACCACATCGACCTCGGCCACCGCATCGTCGTCGCCACCAGCTTCGACGTCGGCGAGCCCGACCTCGCGTCGAAGCGCGCCGTCCTCGACGAGATGGTGGAGACGATCGAGGTGATCACCGGCGAGGCCGACCGGGGATGACCCCCGCCCGTCAGCTCTCCACCCGGTAGATCTCGACGCCGAGCCGCAGCAGCATGCGCTCCAGCTGCAGCTCCGGCTGCCCCTGCCGGTCGAGAGCGTCAGCGGCCTCCCGCACGGCGTCGAGTCCGACCAGCGCGACACGCGCCGGCAACCGCTCGGCGTCGCGACGGATCGCCGCCGCGTGGTCGGCGTTCACGGGTACAGCGCCGCACTGGACCGCGACGAGATCGCGCAGGTAGGACGAGATGTCGTCGAGCGCGCGGTGCAGCGAGCGTCGGCGCTCCTCGCGTTGGAGCCGTTCGAGGCGCTTCTCCACGCGCTTCTTCACCCCGGGGGGCCACTCGCCGCCGAAGGCCTCCTCGAGCCGGTCGAGCTCCTCCTGGTCGCGGGCCCGGCGCACCTTCACCTGCGCCTTCGCCCATGCGTCGAGCTCCTTGGCGAGGGGCACCGCGATCCCGGGGCCCTCGTCGAGCAGCCGACCGACGACCGCGAGGTGGCGGTCCCGGGCGGGGGTCGCCTCGAGTTCGTCCTCCTCGGCCGCAGCGGCCGTGAGCACGTCGGTGACGAGGTCCTCGAGCCGTTCGGGGGCCCCGAGCGCAGCGGACACGAGCGCACCGCGCCGCTCCTCGGGAGCGCCGAGCTGTGCTGCGCGGGCGGCGAGGTGCTCCGGCGTCCACGGCGCGAGGTCGAGGCGACGGCAGCGCGAGACGATGGTGTCGAGCAGCTCCCCGGGGTCCTCGACGTCGAGGACCCAGACGACCGGTGCCGGGGGCTCCTCCAGCACCTTCAGGAAGGCGTTCTGGGCGCCCTCGTTCATGCGGTCCGCGGCAGCGATGCGCAGCACGCGCACACGTCCCTCGACGAGGCTCCGGCTCGCCGCGGGGATCCACGCCTCGCGGACGGCGCCGACGACGTGCTCCGCGCCCTCGGGCTCGAACGTCTGACAGGCGGGGTGCCGGCCGTCGGCGATGCGTCGACACGTCGAGCAGGTGCCGCACGCCACGTCCCCCGCTCCGTGCCGCTCGCAGTTGACGTCGGCCGCGAGCGCTGCGACGAGCTCGGCCTGCCCGACGCCGGGGGTGCCGACCAGCATCCAGGCGTGCGCGACCTCGTCGCGAGCGATCGCCGCACGCAGGATCGCGGTCGCCGCCTCCTGGCCGACCACCCGGTCCCACAGCCCACCGCCGTCAGCCGACATCGGGCCCCGGGACCCCGGTCGGTGGCGCGGGGTGCTGGGTCGTGCCGTCGCTCTCGTCACCGGGAGCGCTCGCGGCGTGCTCGTCCGCGGCCCCGTCCTCGCGGAGCCGCTCCGCGCTGATGGTGCGCAGCTCACCCGTCTGGAAACCGACCCGGCGGCCGAGCATGTTCAGCACGCGCGCCTTGACGCGCGCATGGATCTCCTCCGGCGGTCGCGTCGCGTCGATGACGAGGTAGCGCTCCGGCTCCCGTTCCGCCCGCCGACGGAACGCCTCGTTCACCCGCCGGTGGAAGCCGATGCTCTCCTCTTCGTACCGGTCGCGCTCGTCGCCACGCCCCCGACGCAGCCCCTCCGCCGCCTCCACGTCCAGCAGCACGACGAGATCGGGGGTTAGTCCCTCGGTCCCCCACCGGTTCAGCTCCACGACCTCGTCCTCGCCGAGCCCGCGGCCGACGCCCTGGTAGACGATCGACGAGTCCACGTAGCGGTCGGTCAGCACCGTCTCGCCGTCCTCCAGCGCCGGACGGATCACCTCCTCGACGTGCCGTGAGCGCACGGCGGCGTGCAGCAGCGCCTCGGTGCGAGCATCGAGCTCCTGGTCCGGGTCGAGGAGGAGCCGGCGGATGCGCTCGCCCACGTCGGTGCCCCCCGGCTCCCGCGTCACCCGCACGGGGATGTGGTGCGCCTCGAGGGCCTCGCGGAGCAGGTCGATCTGGGTCGACTTGCCGGCCCCCTCGCCGCCCTCGAAGGCGACGAACAACCCCCAACGACCGTCGCCGAGCACCGTCGTCGCGTCGGCGATGTCGTCGATCGTGACCGGTCGGCCCGAGCCGATGTCGTGCATCTGGAAACCGGTCCAGATCGCGCCGGCGACGGCGACCAGTCCGCCGACGATCATCGTGAGGCGGACCCCCCCGACGACGTAGCGGTCCGCGCCGATCGGCTCCTGCCCGATGACCCCGACGGCGAACGGCGCGGCCACCAGCGCCAGGAACAGCGCGGCGCGCACCCCGGTGTGGAAGGCAGCGAAGGCGCGACCACGGACCTCGTCGGTCGCCTCCTCCTGCAGCAGGGTGTAGCCGGAGACGAACGCGACGCCGGCGCCCACCCCCATGAAGAGCGCCAGGACCGCCGCGAGCTCCGCGCGGGGCATCAGCGCGACGACGCTCGCCGCGGCTCCGCCGAGCGCGACGCCGGGGGCGAACAGCCGCTCCTTGCCGTAGCGCTCGGACAGACCCGCGGCGGCGACGAGCCCGCCGGCCATGCCGACACCGGTCGCGGCCACCAGCAGACCCCACCCGGTCTGGCCCGCGCCGACCACCGAGACGTACAGCTTCCCGACCGCGAACAGCACCCCCGCGGCGAACGCCGCGGCCATCACCCCGACGACCAGCGCCCGGATCTTCGGGTGGCTGACGACGAACTGGATGCCCTCCTTCAGCTGGTCCCAGGCACCGGCCGCCCCACCGACGCTCCCGACGCGCGCCGCCTTCACCCGCCGGGGCACGGTCAGGCCGAGCAGAAGGGTCGCCGAGGCGAAGAAGGTGAGGGCGTTCACGAGGATGGCGAGCATCTCCGCCTGCTCCGCGAACACGTCACCGAGGAACGTGGTCGCGAACCCGGTGAACAGCGCGTACAGGATGCCGCCGATCGGCAGCGTCCCGTAGGTGACGAACAGGGTGAGCTGGTTGGCCTGGACCAGCTGGTCGCGGTCGACGATGTTCGGGATGGTCGCGTCCCGGGCGGGCGCGAACAGCATCGACAGCATCTCGATGAACATGGTGAGGAAGAACAGCTCCAGGAAGCTGCCGGAGAAGGCGAGCACCGCCATCAGCACGCCGCGGCCGGTGTCGACCCAGATCATCACCCGGCGGCGATCCCATCGGTCGACGAAGACACCGGCGACCGGGCCGAGCACGAGGGTCGGCAGCACCCGGGCGACCATCACCCCGGAGACCGCGAACGCCGCGGCTCGGGTGCCCTCGCCGAGCAGCGTCTCGGTCAGGGCGATGATGGCGAGCACACCGATCCAGTCGCCGAGGCTGGAGGTGAGCATCGCGAGGAACAGCCGCCGGAAGCTCTTGTCGCGCAGCAGGTCCCGGTAGACGTCGATGCGCTCGACGAAGCTGGCCGTCCGGACGGCGCTCGTCGCGCCGGTCCCACCGGCCTCACCGTCCCCGTCGCCGGGGGGCTCGTCGTCACGCGTCACGTCGGCCACCGCTCGATCGTAACCGCCGGCCCCCGGTCAGCTCGCCGCGCGAGCGCTCCCGGCCGTCTCCCCGTCGGCGTCCCCGCCCTCGTGATCGCCGTCGGCGACGTCGTCCCACAGGGGCCCCTCGTAGCCGGGAAGGTGCGGATCGAGGCCCTCGACGCCGGTGACGGCCGGCACCGTCACCACGCGTGGCGGGTCGAACTCGCCGACGTCGAACTTGTGCGCCTCCTCCGGGTTCGCGCAGGTCGCGATCGGCTGCTTGCGGTTCTTCGGCGGTGCCTTCATCGGCGCGCCGCACTCGGGGCACGGTTGACGCAGCGGGACGGTCCAGATGGCGAAGTCGCAGTCCGGGTAGCGCGAGCAGCCGACGAACGGCTTGCCGTATCGGCTGCGGCGCTGGTCGAGCCGACCCTCCCCGCACTTCGGACAGTCGAACGGCGTGCGGGCGGCGATGTTCACGATCCCCTTGCACTTCGGGTAGTCGGGGCAGCCGTAGAACTCCCCGAACTTGCCCGTGCGACGCAGCATCGCGTTCCCACAGTCCGGGCAGGTCACCCGCGGGTCGGGTTCCGGCTCGGGCTCGGGGTCGGTGACCCGTCCCTCGGCGTCCAGGGGCAGGGTGCCCTCGCAGTCCGGCCACTGGCTGCACGAGGCGAACCACTGGCGGGTCTTGCCCGAGAACACCTTCTCCATCGGCTCGCCGCACTCGGGACAGTCCGCCGGCGGGACCAGCGGCAGTCGGGGGCGCTCCGGCTTGCGCTCGGCGACCCAGTCGTCGACCTCGGCCAGGAAGTCCCGGACGGTGCGCTGCCAGTCCTCCTCGCCGGCCGCGATCTGGTCGAGCACCTCCTCCATCCGCGCGGTGAACCCGACGTCGACCACCTCGGAGAAGTGCGACTTCAGGAACGCGGTGACGACCTCGCCGAGCGGGGTCGGGTGGAAGCGCTTGCGCTCGAGGCGGACGTACTCCCGCGAGACGATCGTCGAGATGATCGACGCGTAGGTCGACGGACGCCCGATCCCCTCGGCCTCGAGGGTCTTGACCAGCGTCGCCTCCGAGTAGCGGGGCGGCGGCTGTGTGAAGTGCTGGTTCGCGACCAGGTCCGCGAGGCTGAGGACCTGGCCCTCCTCGAGGTCGGGGAGCTCGTCGACCGCAGCGTCCTCGTCCTCCTCGTCGTCGTCACGTCCCTCGAGGTACACGGCGATGAACCCCGGGAAGCGCATCACCTGGCCGGTCGCCCGGAAGGTGATCGCCGTGCCGTCCTCCTCCTCACCGACGACGTCGGCCGACAGCCGGTCGAAGACGGCTGGCGCCATCTGCGTCGCGACCGCGCGCTTCCAGATGAGCTCGTACAGCCGGTGCTGGTCGCGATCGAGGTGGCGGCGGACCGCGTCGGGGGTGCGCCGGGCGGAGGTCGGACGGATCGCCTCGTGCGCCTCCTGGGCGCGCTTCTGCTTGCCGCGGTAGCGGCGCGGCTTCTCGAGCCCGTACTCGGCACCGAAGCGCTCGGCCACCAGTGCGTTCAGCTCCTTCAGGGCCTGGTCGGCGACGTTCACCGAGTCCGTGCGCATGTAGGTGATGAGCCCGGTCTGCCCCTGGCTGCCGAGCGACACCCCCTCGTAGAGCTGCTGGGCGAGGGTCATCGTCTTGCGCGCCGAGAAGCCGAGCTTGCGCGCCGCCTCCTGTTGCAGGGTCGAGGTGGTGAACGGCGGGGCCGGGTTGCGCTTGCGCTGGCTGCGCTCGACCTCGGCGACCACGTAGCGGTCGATCGCCTCGCACCGGGCGGCGATCGACCCGGCCGCGTCCTCGTCGCCGACGAGCAGGAGGTCGTCGGCGTCGACGCGGTCGGAGGACTCAGCGCGCTCGAGATCACGCGGGGTCGCGAGCCGACGCTCGCCGACCGCGTACAGCCCGGCCTCCGTGCTCGGCGCGTCGTCGTCGTCGACGAGGTCGAAGGTGCCGTCGAAGCTCCAGTACTCGGTCGCCTCGAAAGCTCGGATCTCGTCCTCGCGGTCCACGATGAGCCGGAGCGCGACCGACTGGACCCGCCCGGCGGAGATCCCGGAGGACACCGTGCGCCACAGCACCGGGGACAGCCGGTACCCGACGATGCGGTCGACCGCGCGGCGGGCCTGCTGCGCGTCCACGAGGTCGCGGTTCACCGAGCGCGGCTCGTCGAAGGCGGCGCGTATCGCGTCGGCGGTGATCTCGTCGAAGACGACCCGGTTGTCCCGGTCGAGGTCGAGGCCGAGCAGCTCCGCGACGTGCCACGCGATCGCCTCGCCCTCGCGGTCGAGGTCGAGCGCCAGCCACACCCGCTCGGCGCCCTTGGCGGTGCGCTTCAGGGTGGCGACGTGCTTCTGGGAGCCCTTCGGCACCTCGTACTCGAGGTCGACCCCGCCGTTGACGTGGATGGCGAAGTCCGACCGGGGCAGGTCACGGACGTGCCCGTACGAGGCGACCACCCGGTAGCCCTCGCCGAGGTAGGCCTCGATGGTCTTCGCCTTCGCCGGTGACTCGACGATGACGACGTCGGTGGCTGCGTCCCCCATGTCGGTCGCTCTTCTCCTCGTGGCGTGCTCGTGGGCGT
>CAZADJ010000001.1:34999-40716 GCA_964483845.1 uncultured Actinomycetota bacterium
GGCGTGCTCGTGGGCGTCCTCGCGGGCGTCTCCGTCGACGTCCCCGCATCGGGGCGGCTGGCCCCGCCGGTGCCGGAACGGTGGAGCAGACGCCGGGGCCTGTCAACCATCCGGAGTGACGCCGGCGTCCCGGCCCCGGAGGGGCCGCCGTCGACACCGGCCACCGACGGGCCGTGCGCCGAGCGCGCACCGCGGCGGCGATCAGTCCCGGTCGAGCTCGATCGCGGGGGTCACCGCGCGGTGCAGAGTCGGCGACGACAGCACCAGCGAGGTGGTGGTGCGGCCCATCCTCGCCAGCCTCCCGACGAGCTCCTCCAGGTGGCGCGTGTCCCTGGCCACGACCTTGACGAGGAAGCAGTCCTCGCCGGTCAGGTGGTGGCACTCGAGGACCTCGGGGCGCTCGACGAGCGCCTCCTCGACCCTGCGCTCGTACACCTCGGTCGGTCCTGCCGGGCGGACCCGGACGTAGGCGAGGAGGCCGTAGCCGAGCGCCTGCGGGTCCACGCGCGCCGTGTAGCCGGTGATCACACCGCGCTCCTCGAGGCGACGGAGGCGCTCGGCGACCGCCGGCGCGCTGAGCGCGATCCGGCGCGACAGCTCCGCCTGCGTGAGGCGCCCGTCGGCCTGGAGCTCGACGACGATGCGGCGGTCGATCTCGTCCAGCGTGTCCGTGCCTCCATCGGCGTCAGGCATGATATCCCTTCGATTCTTAGGCAAGATACCTCTATCGACTATGGTTCGCTATTCGATTCGGTGTCCCACCCCCGTACCGTGAGACCGACACGATCCGGAGGAAGCCGTGTTCGACGCCTACTGCCCCGAGTGCGATGCCCGGGTGCTGCTCACCACCCGACGCATCCTGGCCCTCGAGAACACCGACACCGGCATCTACATCACCTACCGGTGCTGGCACGGCCACGAGGGGTTGCTCGTCACCGGGCGGGCCGCTCGCTCCGCCCCGCTGCGGGATCGGACACACGCGGCGTGACGGGGCCGGTGGCCCCCGAGTCGCGTTGGAGGCTCGATGTGCGAGCCGCTATCCTCCGGCGCCGACGGCGGAGCACCGCTCGCGGTCCCGCGCGTCGCACCCCACGTGAGTGCACCCCACGTGACCATCTCCCCACCACGTCGCGACCACCGCGACGGAGCGCGAACCGAGCCGCGACCAGGGCCGCACGGACCTCCGCCCTCGCCCGCGCCGCCCGGACGCGACCGCACGGTGCCCGACCACCGGGGCCGGGGGAGGCGGACCGACACGACCGCACACCGGAGGCCGAGCCACCGTGGACATCAGCGTCATCCCGTACATCGCCGTCGTCGCGTCGCTCGCGGGGCTGGGCCTCGCGTACTACTTCGCGACCGTCGTCCGCAGGGCCGACCCCGGCACCGACGAGATGGTCGAGATCGCCCAGGCGATCCGTGAGGGGGCGATCGCGTTCCTGAACCGTGAGTACCGCTGGGTCGCCGGGTTCACCGTCGCGGTCGCCGCGCTCCTCGCGTTCGTCGTCGACTACGGCTGGCCGTGGGGCGTGGTCTCGCTCGTCGCCGGCGTGGTCTTCTCCGGCGTGTCGGGGGTGATCGGTATGCGCATCGCCACGCTCGCGAACGTCCGCACCACCCAGGCCGCTCGCGTGGGTGGCCTCGCGCGGGCGCTGCCCCTCGCCTACCGCGGCGGCGCCGTGATGGGTCTGACGGTGAACGGGCTCGGGCTCCTCGGGATCTCGCTCGCCTACATCGTCTTCATCGACATCCTCCGCGTCGACTCCGGGTTCTCGGTGCTCGCCGCGTTCGTGCTCGGGGCGTCGGTGATCGCGCTGTTCGCCCGGATCGGCGGCGGGATCTACACGAAGGCCGCCGACATCGGCGCCGACCTCGTCGGCAAGGTCGAGGCCGGCATCCCCGAGGACGACCCGCGCAACCCCGCGACCATCGCCGACAACGTCGGGGACAACGTCGGGGACGTCGCCGGGATGGGCGCGGACCTGCTCCAGTCCTACACCGGATCGATCGTCGCCCCGATGGTGCTCGGTGCGCTGCTGTTCGGCGCGGTCGGCCCCGGCGGCGTGCTCGTCGAGGAGTTCGGCGCCCTGCAGGAGGCGTCGTTCATCTTCCCGCTGCTCGCCGCGACCGCCGGGATGGTCGCCTCGATCATCGGGGCGCTGCTCACCCGCGCCCGCGGCGGCATGAAGCTCTCCCTGCAGCTGCACTTCGGCTCCAACGCCGCGGTCGTGCTCACCGCCCTACTCGTCCTGGCCGGGTCCTACTGGGTCTTCGCCGAGGTCGACGAGGTGGCGAGCCCGTGGCTGCTGGCGCTCTCGGTGATCATCGGGCTCGTCGTCGGCTACTTCATCGGCCTCGTCTCCGAGTACTACACCTCGGAGGAGTACGGCCCGGTGAAGAACATCGCGAGGCAGGCCGAGACCGGCCCGGCGACGGTGATCATCGGCGGGACCGCCGAGGGGATGCTGTCCACCGCCGCGTCGGTCGTCCTGATCGCCTCCGGGATCGGTTTCTCGTACTTCACCGCGGCACGCGCGATGCCCGGCGTCGGCGAGGCCGGCCTGTACGGCTCGGCGCTGGCCGCGGTCGGGATCCTCGCCGCGATCGGCGCGGTGGTCGCCGTGGACGCCTACGGGCCGGTGGCCGACAACGCCGGGGGGATCGCCGAGATGGCGCACCTGCCGCCGGAGGTGCGCGAGGTCACCGACTCGCTGGACTCGCTCGGCAACACCACCGCCGCGATCGCGAAGGGCTTCGCGATCGGCTCGGCGGTGTTCGTCGGCCTGGCCCTGTTCAAGTCCTACAGCGTCGCCGTGGACCCACGCGCCCAGGAGGCCACGATCGGGGAGGTCGCCCAGCTCGGGATCACGATGGAGATCCTGGACGTGAACGTCATGATCGGGATCTTCATCGGCGCGATGATGACCTTCGTCATCTCCGCGCTCAGCATGAAGTCCGTCGGGCGTGCCGCGAACGAGATGATCATCGAGGTCCGCCGCCAGTTCGCCGAGATCCCCGGCCTGCGTGAGGGCAGGGAGGGGGTGCGCGCCGAGTACGCCAGGTGCGTGGACATCTCCACCACCTCGGCGCTCAAGGAGATGATGATCCCGAGCGCGCTCGGCGTGTTCGTCCCCCTGATCGTCGGGATCATCAGCCCCCAGATGCTCGGCGGACTGCTCGCCGGCGCACTCGTCGGTGGGTTCCTGATCGCGATCTACATGGCCAACGCCGGTGGCGCGTGGGACAACGCCAAGAAGTACATCGAGGCCGGCAACCTCGGCGGGAAGGGCTCCGAGGCCCACCACGCCGCGATCGTCGGGGACACCGTCGGCGACCCGTTCAAGGACACCGCCGGGCCGTCCATGAACATCCTGCTGAAGCTGATGACCGTCGTGGCGCTGACCTTCGCGCCGGCGATGATCGTCTGACCGAGGCTCTCACGCGAGCAGCCGCTTCACCCGCTCGAGGGCGTCGTCCGTCTCGACGAGCGCGAGCAGGAGGTCGCCCTCCGCGAGCTCGACGTCGGCCCTGGCCACGCGCGCGTCATCGCCGCGGACGACCGCGACCAGCTTCGCGCCGTCCGGGACGTCGAGCTCACCCACGGTCGTGCCCTCGCTGTCAGGCCCGATCCGGAGCTCGGTGAGCCTGAGCCCGCCCTGGACGAGCAGCGACAGGTCGCTCCGCTCGGAGCCGTAGAGCGCGGCGTGGATCCTCGCGGCGGCCGCCATCGTCGGCGCCACGATCGCGGAGACGTCGACCTCCTCCAGCGCCGCCCGCAGCGCGTTGGTCCTGATCTTCACGACGATGGTCCCGACCTCGTGGAGGTGACCGAGCGTCGCGATCACCGTGTTGATCGCATCCGAGCCGGTGGTCACGACGAGCGCGTCGGCCTCCCCGACCTGTGCCTGCTCGAGGATCGCCGGATCGGACGCGTCACCGTGGACCACGAGCGCGTCGAACTCCTCGGACAGTTCCTCGCAGCGGTCCTCGTCGGCGTCGACGACGACGATCTCGTTGTCGCGGTCCCGGGCGAGGTCGCGCAGCACCTGGTGGCCGATCGCGCCAGCTCCGGCGATGATGACGCGCACCGCTCACTCCTCCGCTCTGCGCCAGTGGCCCGGGTAGGCGAGGACGAGCACCGGCAGCACCTCGAGCCTGCCCAGCCACATGTTCACGCCGAGCATCGTCTTCGTCCAGGCGGGGAGCTCGGGCGAGGTCACCCCAGCCGACTGGCCGACGTTGCTGAGCGCGGAGACGGACTCGAACACCGCGTCCTCGAACGACACCCCGACGCCGGTCAGCGACACCGTGGAGAGGAAGACGAGGCCGGCGTAGGCGGCGATGAAGGCCGTGGTCCGACGCAGCTCGTCCTCCCCGACCGCCTCCGTGCCGGCGCGCAGCGGGATCTTCGCCTGCGTCGGCATCAGCGTGCGCAGGAACGTCCAGGCCACGAGCTTGGCGAGGATGACGAGGCGCAGCAGCTTGATCCCACCGGTGGTCGACCCGACCGAGCCTCCCACGACCATGAGCCCGATCGCGAGCGTGCGCTGTGCGCCCGGCCAGTCCGCCGGGTCGGTCAGGGTGAAACCGGTGGTGGTGAAGGCGGAGAGGACGTCGAACGAAGCGGTCAGGCCCGCCGCCGGGTCGCGCAGGTGGATGAGCAGCGACCCGACGACGGCGAGCACGGCGAGGCCGCCCAGCGCGCGGAGCTGCGCGTCGCGCCACACGAGACCCCAGTCGCGGCGCCACAGCCGGTAGTACAGCGGGAAGCTCACCGCCCCGAGCAGCATGACGACGCTCGTGACCGCGGCGATCGGTGCCGAACCGTACGCACCGACGCTGTCCGCGAACGGCGAGAAGCCCCCGGTCGAGACCAGCGCCAGTGCGTGCAGCAGGCCGTCGAAGGCTCCGGCCCCGGCCGCGAGCAGCGCGAGGATCGCCGCGGTCGTGAGCGCGACGTACGCGGTGGCCACGATGCGGACCGTCGCGAGCATCGATCCCCGGACGTCCTCGGGCCCGAACTCGACCGCGTAGAGCCTGGTCGCGGCACTCCCCGCTCCGCTCAGGACGACGATCGACAGGATGATGATGCCGCCTCCGCCGATCCACTGGCTGTAGGCGCGGAAGAACAGCAGACTCGCGGGGAGCTGGAGATCGTCGGTCACCGTGAGACCGGTCGACGTGAACCCGGCCATCGACTCGAAGAACGCGTCGGCGGGCCCGACGACGGTGAGGAAGGCGAGCGCCCCGACCGACGCGTACACGAGGTACGCGAGCGCGCTGACGACGAGGGCCTCGCGCAGCTCGAGGGTAGGCTGCTCGCGTCGGGCGGCGAGCCGACCGAGGAACCATGCACCCGCCGCCAGAGCCGCGAACACGGCCGTCTGGATGAGCTCCACAGCCAGCGCCGCGACGACGGTCGGGACCACCAGGAGGACCCCGAGCAGCTGGAGCGCCAGACCGAGGTCGTGGCGCACGCTCCGCCGGTCGAGGGGGGCCACGAACCGCAGCAGGCTCATCGGGCGTCGAGCCTACGATGTCGGTCGCACGGCGGGACGACCGTTCTCCGGGGGTGGTGGAAGGGTCGGCAGACCCGCCGGTCGACGCCGTCGGATGGGATCGCGTGGAGCGGGCCGTGCTGGACGAGTTCATCGCCTTGCAGGGCTACGACGTCGCGCTGGTCCTCATCGGGCTGGCGGCGCTCGGCGCCGCGATGC
>CAZADJ010000002.1:0-34898 GCA_964483845.1 uncultured Actinomycetota bacterium
CGGGGCGCGGTGGGCCAGGATGGACTTGAACCATCGACCTCACCCTTATCAGGGGTGCGCTCTAACCGAGCTGAGCTACTGGCCCGCGGTGCTGGCCGAGGCTACCCGTCGAGTCCGCGCGATGCGACCGCCGGTGGGTCGGCCGGGCCGCGGCCTCACGCGCCGCCGCGGTCGTCACGTCTCCCGAACAGCACGTCCTCGTCGTCGTCGGACCCGGGCGGGGGTCCGCCCACGCGTTCGGTGCGATCGCCGGTCCCCGACGGTGAGCGCGGCGGGGGTGTGCCGAGCGTCCAACGCTCGTCGTCGCCCTCCGCCCGGTCGGGACCCCCCGATCCGGAGGACGGCTCGTCGCGGTGCGCAGGCCGGCGTGTCTCCGACCCCGGCCGCATCACGCTGGACCTCGCGGCGCTGTCGTCGCTGAAGGTGACCTGGACACCGCCGACCAGGTCGGCGAGCAGGTTGTGGAGGAACGCCCCGAAGACCGCCAGCCCGGTCAGTATCACCGTCCCGAGCACACCGACGAGGAGCACGACCCGGAACAGCGCGCCGGTGTCGACGCCGCAGTCCTCGAAGCCGACGTCCTCCGCGAGCTGACACGCCTGGTCGACGAGCCCGAGCTGGCCGACGATGAACCACAGGATGGCGAACCCGAGGACGAAGACGACCAGCAGGCAGAGGTTCACCACGAAGCCGAACTTGAGCACCGACCACGGGTCGATGCGGCGCAGCGTCATCGTGCGTCGAGCCACAGGGTTCCTCGCTCCGGTCCGTCAGGGGATTCTACGCGGCGTCGCGCCGGTCACCGCCGAGCCGCCCCGGCCACACGGTCCGCCCCACGTCCGGACGCGACCGGTCGGGGGTCACTGCTGCGCGTCCGCCTCCTCGTCCTCGTCGGTCGGTGCGGCGTCCCCGACCGGGCCACCGGAGGCGGGGACCCCGTCGATGTCCTCGTCCGCCTCATCGACGACCAGCGCGACCGAGGCGACCTTGGCGCCCTCGTCCGTCGACATCACCTTCACGCCCTGCGTCGCCCGTCCGGTCGGTCGGATGTCGGCGACGGGGGTGCGGATGATCGTGCCGGTGTCGGTGACGAGGAAGATCTCGGCCCCGTACGGGGCGACGAGCGCCCCGGCGAGCCCGCCACGGTCCTCGGTGAGCTTCGCGGTGATGACCCCCTTGCCGCCGCGCTTCTGCCGCGGGTAGCGCTCGAGGGGCGTGCGCTTGCCGTACCCCTCCTCGGTGACCACGAGCAGTTGCCCGTCCTCACGCTCCTTCGCGAGCCACCAGACCTCGTCCGCCTCGTCGAGGCGCATCCCGATCACGCCGGCCGCGTTGCGCCCCATCGGCCGGGCATCGTCCTCGTGGAAGCGGATCGCCATCCCGCGACGCGAGATGAGGAAGAGGTCGTCATCGCCGGAGGTGACGCTCACCCCGATCAGCTCGTCACCGTCGTTCAGGCTGATCGCGATCAACGTGGTGCGCAACGAGTCGTACTCGGAGAGCGCGGTCCGCTTGACACGGCCCTGCCGGGTCGCGAAGACGAGGTAACGGTCGTCGTCGAAGTCCGTGAGCGGGATCACCGCGGCGACGCGCTCGTCCTCCTCGAGCTCGAGACCGGGGACGTTCGCGACGTAGACGCCCCGCGCGGACCGCTGGCGCTCCGGCACCTGGTACGCCTTGATGCGGTGCACGCGGCCCTGGTTGGTGAAGAAGAGCAGGTAGTCGTGTGTCGAGGTGACGATCAGGTCCGCGACGTGGTCGTCGTCCTTCAGGTCGGCGCCGGAGACGCCGCGTCCGCCCCGGCGCTGCGACCGGTAGGCGCTGATCGGCACCCGCTTCACGTACCCGTCGCGGGTCAGGGTGACCGCGACCTCCTCCTCCTTGATGAGATCCTCCACCGCGACGTCGCCGTCGTCCTCGACGATGCGGGTGCGGCGCTCGTCGGCGAAGCGGCCGCGGATCTCGGTGAGCTCCTCCTTGATGATCTCGCGGATCCGGACCGGGTCGTCGAGGATGGCGCGGAGCTCGGCGATCAGCTCCTGGAGCTCGGCGTACTCGTCGGTGATCTTCTGTCGCTCCAGCTGGGCGAGCCGCCGCAGCTGCATGTCGAGGATCGCCTGCGCCTGCACCTCGGTGAGCTCGAAGCGCTCCATGAGACCGGTCTTCGCGTCGTCGGCCGACGGGCTGCTGCGGATCAGGTCGATCACCTCGTCGAGGTGGTCGAGCGCGACGAGCAGCCCCTCGAGGACGTGGGCGCGGTCCTCCGCCTTGCGCAGCCGGTAGCGGGTGCGCCGGGTGATGACCTCGATCTGGTGGTCGACGTAGTGGCGCAGCGCCTGATCGAGGGCGAGGGTGCGGGGCACGCCGTCGACGAGCGCGAGCACGTTCGCGCCGAAGGTGTCCTGCAGCTGGCTGTGCTTGTACAGCCGGTTCAGCACGACCTGGGCCTGCGCGTCGCGCTTCAGCTCGATGACGATGCGCATGCCCTCGCGCGAGGACTCGTCGCGCAGGTCGCGGATCCCCGGCACGGTGCGCTCCTGCACGAGCGTGGCGATGCGCTGCAGCAACGTCGCCTTGTTCACCATGTAGGGCAGCTCGGTGACGACGATGCGCTCGGCGTTGCCGTCCTCCTCGACGGTGCAGACCGCCCGCACCTTGATCGCGCCACGCCCGGTCGTGTACGCGTCGACGATCGCCTGGCGGCCGAGGATCACCCCGCCGGTCGGGAAGTCGGGGCCGGGGATGTGCTCCATGAGGTCGATCGCGCCGAGCTCGGGGTCGTCGATCAGCGCGATCGTCGCGTCGATCACCTCGCCGAGGTTGTGCGGGGGGACGTTCGTGGCCATCCCGACCGCGATGCCGCTGGAGCCGTTCACGAGCAGGTTCGGGAACCGGGCCGGCAGGACCAGCGGCTCCTGCTCGTAGCCGTCGTAGTTGTCGACGAACTCGACGGTGTCCTCGTCGATGTCGCGGAGGAGCTCCATCGCGAGCCGGGTCAGGCGCGCCTCGGTGTAGCGCATCGCCGCCGGCGGGTCGCCGTCGACCGACCCGAAGTTGCCGTGCCCGTCCACGAGCTGGTAGCGGATGGAGAAGTCCTGGCCCATGCGCACCAGCGCGTCGTAGATCGCGGTGTCGCCGTGCGGGTGGTACTTCTTCATCACCTCACCGACCGCGGACGCGCACTTGCGGTAGGGCCGGTCGGGCCGCAGCCCGGACTCGTCCATCGAGTACAGGATGCGCCGGTGCACCGGCTTGAGGCCGTCGCGCACGTCGGGCAGGGCCCGGCCGACGATCACCGACATCGCGTAGTCGAGGTAGGACGAGCGCATCTCGTCCTCGATCACCACCGGCTCGACCCGCGCGGCGATCACCCCCCGCTCGGGATCGACGATCGGCTCGTCCTCGGCCGGCCTCAGGCCGTCACCGCCGTCGCTCACGCGCGGTCACCTCCGGGGTCGATCGTCGGGTCGTCTGCGCACGGGGCTAGACGTCGACGGTCGCGTAGCGGGCGTTGGTCTCGATGAACTCGCGGCGGGGCGCGACGTCGTCGCCCATGAGCACGGTGAACAGCTCGTCGGCGACCGCCGCGTCGTCCAGGGTGACGAGCTTCAGCGTGCGCCGCTCGGGGTCCATCGTGGTCTCCCACAGCTGCTCGGCGTCCATCTCCCCGAGCCCCTTGAAGCGCTGGATCTCGGGCTTGCGGTCCCGTGGGAGCTCGGCGAGGATCTCGTCGCGCTCCGCGTCCGAGAACGCGTAGAACACCTGGTTGCGCCGCGCCGGGTGCTTGATCTGGTACAGCGGCGGCTGTGCGATGTAGACGTAGCCGGCGTCGATCAGCTCCTTCATGTGGCGGAACACGAAGGTGAGCAGCAGGGTGCGGATGTGCGCACCGTCGACGTCGGCGTCGGCCATCAGGATCAGCTTGTGGTAGCGGGCCCTGGTGACGTCGAAGTCCTCCCCGATGGAGGTCCCCATCGCGGTGATCAGCGCCTGCACCTCGTTGTTGTTCAGGGTCTTGGCGAGACGGGCTTTCTCGACGTTCAGGATCTTGCCGCGGATCGGCAGAATGGCCTGGACGCGGCGGTCGCGCGCCTGCTTCGCCGACCCCCCCGCGGAGTCGCCCTCGACGATGTACAGCTCGGACTCGCTCGGATCCCGTGACTGGCAGTCGGCGAGCTTGCCGGGGAGCGCGGTCGATTCGAGGAAGCTCTTGCGGCGCGTGAGGTCACGCGCCTTGCGGGCCGCGATACGACCCTGCGCGGCGGCCTCGGCCTTCGCGACGATGCGCTTGGCCTCGGTCGGGTGCTCCTCGAGCCAGGTCGCGAGCTCGGCGTAGGTGGTGGTCTGCACGAACGACTTGACCTCGGTGTTACCGAGCTTCGTCTTCGTCTGCCCCTCGAACTGCGGGTCGCCGACCTTCACCGACACGATCGCGATCAGACCCTCGCGCAGGTCGTCGCCGGTGAGCGACTCGACCTCCTTCGCCCGCAACAGGTCGTGCTTCTTCGCGTAGCGGTTCACCTGCTGGGTCACCGCGGTGCGGAACCCCTCGTCGTGGGTCCCGCCCTCGTGGGTGTTGATGGTGTTGCAGAAGCTCAGGATCGCGTCGTTGAAGTCGTTGATCCACTGGAGGGCGACCTCGACCGACTGCATGCCGTTCGGGCCCTCCTCCTCCGCCTCGAAGTGGATCACGTCGTGAAGCCCCTCTTTGGCCCGCGTGGAGCGCACGTGGTCGACGAAGTCGCGCAGCCCCCCCGGCGCGTGGAACTCGAGCACCTCCGGCTCGTCGTCCTGCTCGGCGTCGAGCGGGTCGCCCGGGCGCTGGTCGACGAAGTGGATGCGCAGCCCCGCGGTGAGGAACGCGGTGTCGCGCAGCCGACGGGCGATGGTGTCCGCGGAGAAATCGGTCGACTCGAACACGTCCGGGTCGGGCCAGAAGGTGATCACCGTCCCGGTCTCGTCCGCCTCGGCCACCGCCTCCACGTCGCCCTGGGACACGCCCCGGACGAACTCCTGGCGCCACAGCTTCCCATCGCGGCGGATCTCGGCGACGAGCCGTCGCGACAGCGCGTTCACCACCGAGATGCCGACGCCGTGGAGCCCGCCGGAGACGGCGTAGGCCTGCTTGTCGAACTTGCCGCCGGCGTGGAGCCGGGTCAGCACGACCTCGAGCGCCGAGAGGCCCTCCTTCTCGTGGAGGTCGACCGGGATACCCGACCCGTCGTCGCGCACGCGGACGCCGCCGTCGGCGAGGAGCGTGACCTCGATCAGGTCGCAGCGCTCGGCGAGCGCCTCGTCGACCGCGTTGTCCACGACCTCCCAGACCAGGTGGTGGAGGCCACGCGAGCCCGTCGACCCGATGTACATCCCGGGTCGCCGACGCACCGCCTCGAGGCCCTCGAGGACGGTGATGTTCTTCGCGTCGTAGTCGGGGCGGTCACCGACGGTCGCAGGCTGCGCCAACCGAGGTCCTCTCTCGTCGAGCTCTTCTCGTCGATCCGCTCAGCCCGAGCGGGCGGCCCCCGGTCGATCGGGCTGTTCGGGCCGGTCGTCTGGGCCGGTCGTCTGGGCCGGTCGTTCGGGCCGCAGGAGGCGTCAGAGACCCGCGGGAAGGGGCCCGACGCGTTGCTCCGAGTCTACCGGATGCGGCCCTTCAGCCCCCGTCAACCTCCCCGGCGTCTGTGGACGATCCGCCGGTCTCCCGCAGGGGCCCGACGACGATCCGGACCTCCCGGACGAGGTCGGCCCCCAGGACCTCCTCGGCACGATCGGTGAGCTGCCCGGTCAGGTAGCCGACCTGGGTGGCCCAGGCCTGTGACTCGGCCCGGATCACGAGCACCCCGCCGACCAGCCGGACCGGCTCGCAGCGCTGCGCCAGCTCGGGCCCGACGAGCTGCTCCCAACGACCGAACACCGCCGCCCCCTCGAGGCGTCGGCCCCAACGTCGCTTCCGCGCGAGGTCGCCGAGGACCGCCGCGACCGGCGCGGGTCCACGCTTGCGCCGCAGGGTGTCGTCGCCGTCACGGACCCAGACCTCCTCCCCGTCCGGACCGTCCCCGTGCGGTCCGGTCGGGGACGCGTCCCGTCCATCGGCCCGCTCGCCATCCCGCCCGGGGGGGTCTCCGCCTCGACCGGGCACCTCAGCCTCCGGCCGCGTCGGCGACCGGCGCCCGAGGCACCAGCCGGCTCACGTCGTCCTCCATGCGCACCTCGACGCGCGGCGCACGCAGCGGCACGTCCCCGTCCACGGCCGAGGTGACGAGCACCTGGGGCCAACTCCGGCAGGCCGCCGCCAGGCGATCGCGGCGCGCCTCGTCGAGCTCGGCGAAGACGTCGTCGAGCAGCACGAGGGGGACGTCACCGACCTCCGACAGGACGCGGTGTGCCGCCAGCCGCAGCGCGAGGACGAGCGACCACAGCTGCCCGTGGCTCGCGTACCCACGCGCCGGGAGCCCCCGGACGGACAGCTCCAGCTCGTCGCGGTGTGGGCCGACGAGGGTCACGCCGCGCTGCCGTTCGTCGTCGGCGACCGCGGCCAACGCCGCGCGCAGCCGCTCGGCGACCGTCCCGGGATCGATCTCGGCGCCCCCCTCCGGCCCGCTGGCCACCGGCTCCCCCTCGACCGCACGGTCCGCCGAGCTGTCGTAGTCGAGCGTGATCGGCTCCGGTCGGTCGGCGAGCTCCGCGTACAGGCTCGTGGCCGGCCCGCGGAGCGCGGCCGTCGCCGCGAGCCGCGCCGCGACGAGCAGCGCCCCGTGCTCGACCAGCCGCTCGGTCCACACCGACAGGGTCCGCGGGGTCCCCTCGATGCCCCGGGCGGAACGCAGGAGCTGGTTGCGCTGGCGCAGCACCCGGTCGTACTCGCTGCGCGTCGCGGCGTACGCCGGTCGGCGCTGTGCCAGCAGGTCGTCGAGGAAGCGACGCCGTGCGCCCGGGTCCCCGCGGATGACCTCGAGGTCCTCCGGCGCGGCCATCACCGCGCGGATCACGCCGACGGCGTCCGCGGTCCGTCGGACGTCCTGACCGTCGACCTTCGCGCGTGTCCCCTGGCCCGGCCGCAGCTCCACCTCGACCGTGCGGCGTCGACCCGCATCGGTCTCGATAGCCGCCCGGATGTAGGCCGCCTCCGCGCCCTCGCGCACGAGCGGCCCGTCGGAGGACACGCGGTGTGACGACCCGGTGGCCAGGCGGTGGACGGCCTCGAGGAGGTTCGTCTTGCCGTGGGCGTTGGGACCGACGATCACGGTCGGGCCGGGCCCCGGCTCGAGCACGGCTCGCTCGTACGAGCGCAGGTCCACCAGTTCGAGCCGCCGCAGGAGCACTACGTCGCCGGAGGCGGTACGGGCGCTCGCACCGTGATCTAACTCGTCCGCACGGGCATCAGGAGGTACAGCACGTCGTCCGCGTCCTCGGCGTGCGGTCGGAGCAGCGCCGGCTTCAGCCCGTCGCGCAGCTCGATCCGCACCTCCTCGGTGTCGAGCGCCTCGAGCCCGGAGAGCAGGAACAGCGGGTTGAACGCGATCGTGAGGTCGTCGCCGTCCACCGACGCCGGTAGCGACTCGCTGGCCTCCCCGACCTCCTGACTGCCGGCGGTCAACTCGACCACGCCGTCAGCGCTGAACGCGAGGAAGACCGGCGTGTTCGCCTGTCCGAGGGCGACCACCGCGACACGTTGGAGGACCTCGATCAGCGCGGCACGATCGATGACGACCTCGGTCTCGTGGTCCTCGGGCAGCAGCTGCGAGTAGTCCGGGAAGGCGCCCTCCACCAGCGTCGTGGTCAGCCGCCGATCCCCGAACAGGAACGAGACCTGACCCTGCTCGAAGACGAGCTCCACGTCCCCACCGGTGTCCGAGGCCGACTTCGCCGCCTCCGAGAGCGCCCGCGCCGGCACCAGGGCCTCCACGTCCGCACCCTCATCCCACGCCACGCGCCGCACCGCCAGTCGGTAGCTGTCCGTCGCCGCCGCGGTGAACGACCCCCCGTCGGCCTCGAGCTTCACGCCCGTCAACACGGGCCGCGCCTCGTCCGTGGACGCCGCACGGCCGACCTGGTTCACCACCCGGACGAACGACCCGGACTTCATCACCCCGCGTGGCGCGTCGGCGTCCGGCTCGTGCAGGCGCGGGAAGTCCTCCACCGGCATCCCCCGGACCTCGAACGTCGCGCGACCACAACGGATCGTGACCTGCTCCGGGCCACCCCCGATCTCCACGGCGGCCTCGGGCAACCGCGCCGCGAGCTGCGCCAGGAGCTTCCCCGGGAGCAGCGCGCTCCCCGGCTCGCTGACCTGGACCCTCGTGGTGATCTCCCCCGAGAGCTCCAGGTCGGTCGCCCGACACGTCAACTGACCATCACCAGCTTCCAGGAGGATCCCGGCGAGGGCCGGCAGCGTCGGCCTCGATCCGAGCGTGCGGGTCGCCCACGCGATCGCCTCGACGAACTCGTTGCGCTCAGCCCTCAGTTCCACCTCGTCCTCCTCATCGGGGGCGCTCCACGGAGCGCGTTCCCCACAGGTCCGTCTACGTACGGGTCTGGGACGTACTCAACCGTCATCACCGTCGGGGCTGTGTATCGTGTGGATGACCGGCGTCTCCCCAGGTCAGTCCGGTGCACCCCCGTGGATGCCGTGTGGACGATGTCCGGACGGACGGGGAGGTTGTCCTCATCTCACACCGGTGTGATCCGCCGTGGACGGACTCGTCAACACGCTGTCCACCGGTCATCAACAACTCGTCCACGGGGTCCCCGATCGGTGCGCCGGTCACCGGTGCTCAGGCGGTCCGGGCCTGCGAGCGCACCCGGCTGGTCAGCTCCTGGACCTGGTCGTAGATCTGTCGGCGCTCCTGCATCAGACCGGCGATCTTGCGCTCGGCATGCATCACGGTCGTGTGGTCGCGCCCCCCGAAGGCCTTGCCGATGCGGGGCAGGGAGAGGTCGGTCAGCTCACGGATGAGGTACATCGCGATCTGGCGGGCGATGACGAGCTGCTTCGTGCGGGAGGGGGAGCAGAGGTCGTCGACGGTGAGGCTGAAGTACTCGGCCACCTCGTCCTGGATGAGCTGCACGCTGATCTCTCGACTGGACTGATCGGGGAGCAGGTCCTTCAGCACGCCTTCGGCGAGGTCGCGGTCGACCTCCACGCCCTGCAGGCTCGCGAAGGCGGTGACACGGATGAGCGCCCCCTCGAGTTCGCGGATGTTGGACTCGACGCGGGAGGCGATGAGCTCGAGGACCTCCGGTGGGACGGTGATCGATTCGTAGCTGGCCTTCTTGTTCAGGATCGCGATCCGGGTCTCGAGGTCGGGCGGTTGGACGTCGGTCATCAGACCCCACTCGAAGCGGCTGCGCAGTCGATCCTCGAGGTGGGCGATCTGCCGCGGTTGGCGGTCGGAGCTGATGACGATCTGCTTCTCGGCGTTGTGCAGCGCGTTGAAGGTGTGGAAGAACTCCTCCTGGGTCCGCTCGGCGCGCTCGAGGAACTGGATGTCGTCGATGAGTAGCACGTCGGCCTGCCGGTACTTGCGCTGGAAGCCGGCGTTCTTGCCCTGTCGGATCGCGTTGATGAACTCGTTGGTGAACTGCTCGGTGGTGACGTAGCGGATGCGCAGGCGTGGGTACAGCGAGCGGACGTAGTGACCGATGGCGTGGAGGAGGTGGGTCTTGCCGAGGCCGGCTCCGCCGTAGATGAACAGGGGGTTGTAGGCACGGGCGGGTGCCTCGGCGACGGCGAAGGCGGCGGCGTGTGCGAACCGGTTCGAGGGCCCGATCACGAAGTTGTCGAAGACGTACTTCGGGTTGAGGTGGCCCGGGTCGTCCTCGACCGCACGGATCTCGGTCTCGGACGGGTCGGGCAGGCTCACCGTCGGTCCGGGGGGTCGACCGGGGGCCTGGAGGGGACGCACGTTGGTCGGCTCGAGGGGGTCGTTGCGGCTGTCGCCGTCCGGATCGCTGTCGCCGTCCGGGTCGCCGGTGTCCCCGGACCGCTCGGCGGTGTGGGTTCCCGCGAGGTCATCGGTCCCGGTGGGAGCCGCGGCGTCCTCACCCTCGTGGGCGGCCGCGTCGGGTGACGCTGCGGCCACGTCAGCGCCGGTGTCGAGCGTGTCGGGCGACCCGGTGCGCGACGAGGGCTGGGCGCGCCGATCGGTGGCGTCGGCGTCCCCACCGTCGGACGGGGCGTCGTCGCCCTCGACGGGGGCGGGGTTGGGCTGGACGGTGATCACCACGTTCAGCTGACGTCCGGCGGCCCGGCTCAGCACCTCACGCAGCTCGTCGCCGCAGCGGGTGTCGAGCCACTCCCGGGCGAAGGAGTGGGGCGCGGCGAGCACGAGGGTGTCGTCGCTGAACCCCACTGGCTGGGTCTCGGCGAGCCAGCGGTGCTGCGCGGGTGAGCGCACGGATCGCGTCACGTCGTCGCGTGCGCCCTCCCAGAGGCTCTCCAGGTCGAAAGCGGTGGTTCCCTGCACGTCGCTCTCCTTCCCCACGACCCCACGGGCCGCCCGATGCGGTGACCGCACACCCGCGAGCGATCGGTGCGGCCACGCGTCTTCCACAGGGTTGTCCACAGGTGTGGACGGTGGTGTACCCCGACACGCGTGCTCGTCCTGTCACGTCCCTGTCACGACGGCGGGGAAGGATCCCTGCGCCCAACTCACCACATCTCGACCCCTGTCGTCCCCTTCGGTGGGTTCTCGTGTGGGTCGCTCGTGGATCGTCGGCCGCCGGGTGGTCCGTCGATCGGTCCGTCCACCTCGTCGGACCGTTGATCGCTCGGCGGCGGAGCATGGTAGCGAGGCGGAGAACCCCGCCGCAAGCGGTTCTCCACAGCGGGGAACGAGCGCTGCGCGCACGGCGTCGTGCGATCGCTCGTCGCGGCGGTGGCGCAGCGAGCCTGCGTCCGACCGGCGCAGGTTCACGTCATCACACGGGCGGGCGGCTCAGATACGTCACACGACGCCGTGGGCCGGCGCGGTTGACCGGCGCAGCCCCCGTCCGTAGACTGCCCGCGGTACTCCTACTGCCTCGACGCGCACCGGCGACGCCAACCGACCTGCCGTGCCGCGTTCCCCCGCCGACCCGGGAGGGCCCCGTGAAGCGTACGCACCAGCCGAAGAAGCGCCGCCGCGCCCGCAAGCACGGGTTCCGCCGCCGCATGAAGACCCGGGCGGGGCGACGCACCATCCGTGCGCGCCGTCGCAAGGGGCGCTCCCGCCTCTCCTCGTGAGCCGGCCCGGCCACGTCCACCTCCGAACGGCTCCGATCTCCCCGTGACGTCACCCGTGTGCTCCGACGTGGCCGGCACCGTGCCGGCCGGCTCCTGTCCGTGCACGTCCTGGCGTCGGGGGGCCCGCCCCGGCACGCGGTCGTCGCGTCGAAACGGGTCGGGTCCGCGGTCGAGCGCAACCGCGCGAAACGGCTGCTGCGCGAGGCGGTCCGTCGGGTCACGTGGCGCCACGGTGTCGACGTCGCGCTCGTCGCGCGCGCGGCCTGCGCGCGCAGTGGGCTCGACGAGGTGCTCGCGGAGCTGCGCGACCTCGGCCGGGAGCTCGAGGTGATCGATGAGCGCTGATCCGGTCGCCGGAGGAGGACGAGGCGTCGACGTCGCGGACGGTGGGTCCGAGTCGCCTGCGCAGGACGAGGCCGGGCGGCGCCCGAGCTGGGTCGCGCGGGTGCTGATCGCGCCGATCCGCGTCTGGCAGTGGTCCGCCCCGGCGCGCGTCCCACGGTGCCGTTTCCACCCGAGCTGCTCCTCGTACGCGGTCGCGGCGCTCCGTGAGCACGGGGCGCTGCGGGGAGCGTGGCTCGCCGTGCGCCGGCTGGCCCGCTGTCACCCGTGGAACCCCGGAGGGATCGACCCCGTCCCGCCGAGCGAGGACCGCTAAGTGAACCCGTGGCACTGGCTACTCGACACGTTGCGCTGGGGACTCACGGAGTTCCACGACCTCTTCGTCCCGCTCGCCGGCGAGCACGCCTGGGGGTGGGCGATCGTCGCCCTGACCCTCGTCATCCGGGTGCTGCTGCTCCCGCTCGCGGCGAAGCAGTTCAAGAGCATGCGCGGGATGCAGGCGCTCAGCCCCGAGATGAAGCGGATCAAGGAGAAGTACAACGTCGACCGGGACCTGATGAAGAAGGACCCGGAGAAGTACAAGGCCCAGCGCCAGAAGATGAACGAGGAGGTGATGGGCCTCTACCAGGAGCACGGGGTGAACCCGGCGGCCAGCTGCCTGCCGCTGCTCCTCCAGGCACCGATCTTCTTCGCGCTGTTCCGCATCCTGTGGGCCGAGGAGCACCGCATCGAGGCGATGGTCGGCGCGCCCTTCTACGTCTTCAGCCCCCTCGAGCAGGCGGCGAACGCCTCGATCTGGGGCTGGGTCCTCGTGGTGGGCATGGCCGCGACCATGTTCATCACCCAGCGCCAGATGATGGGAGCGAACCCGGCGACGGAGGGGATGCAGGCCACGCAGCAGAAGGTCATGCTCTACGGCATGCCGGTCTTCCTCGGGGTGGTCGCGCAGAACCTCCCCAAGGGTGTGCTCGTCTACTGGGTGACGACCAACCTGTGGCAGCTCATCCAACAGCAGCTCATCCTGCGCCAGCTCGACCGGGACGAGGACGAGGGGCCCGGGGAGTCGGGATCCGGCGAGGGCGCGGAGAAGAAGGGCGCGAAGCGCGCCGGCGGCCCGACGGGGAAGAAGGCGAAGAAGGGGAAGAAGGGCGGGGGGTCGAAGGGCCCGAAGGGTCCCTCCGGTGAGAAGGGGGCGGCGAAGGGCGACGGATCCGAGGGCGGGAAGGCGGGGTCCCGGGGCGGGCAGGACGCAGCGGGCTCCGACGGGAAGAAGGGCCCGGACGGATCGGCCGGATCGGGTCGGTCCGAGACCTCGAAGGGCCGACGGGAGCCGGACCGACCGGGGACCCCGCGCGGCTCCGACGACGGGGAGCGCCGCTCGGGCGAGGGATCGTCGAGCAACGGACGGCGACGAGGGCGCGCGGACCACGAGGACCACATCCCGCGCCGCCGCAACCGCGGTGGCCGCCGGTGACGCATCCGCGTGGTGGGTCACCAGACGTGACAGACCGACCGAGAGCTACGGAGACCGAGGAGACACGATGTCCAAGAAGGTGAAGGCCGAGGGGGAGACGATCGAGGACGCCGTCCGCCAGGCGCTCGCGGAGATCGCCGGAGCGGACGAGGACGACGTCGACGTCGATCTCGACGTCCGCAACTTCGATCTCGGGGCGCTCGCCGACGTCGCGCTCGAGTTCATCTACGAGCTGGAGGAGTCCGAGGACGAGGACGACGAGGACGACGAGGACGATGGGGACGCTGGCGAGGACGACGAGGACGACGAGGACGACGGCGGGCCCGGCATCAGCATCGACGAGCTCGACGAGGAGGCGGACGCGGCGGCCGACTTCCTCGAGGGGCTGCTGGACGCCGTCGGCTCGCCGGGGGACCTGCAGATCCGGGTCCACGAGGACCACGCCGAGGTCGAGATCGTCAACGTCGGTTCCGGGCAGCTGATCGGACGGCGGGGACAGACCCTCGACGCGATCCAGGAGCTGCTTCGCTGCGCGATGCAGCGGCGCTTCGAGCGTCGCTGCCGCGTCGTCATCGACGTGGAGGGCTACCGGCAGCGGCGCCTCGAGAAGCTGCTCGACAAGGCTCGCGACGCCATCGAGGACGCGCTGGAGACCGGCGACGAGCAGCGCCTCGAGCCGATGGACGTCTACGAGCGCAAGGCGATCCACCACCTGGTCGGCGAGCACGACGGGGTGGGGAGCTCGAGCCGCGGGCGCGAGCCGACCCGCCGGGTGGTGATCGCGCCCGAGTGAGCCGGCGCTCGACACCGGGGACGGTCCAGCCTCGGGGGACCGTTCCACGTGGAACCGCGCCGACCGCGGAGCCCCGACGGTCGACACCTCCCATGTAACGTCGTAGCAACCTGCTCACGTTCCACGTGGAACACGTGCCGAGGAGGGTCGGGCGTGGATCTCGATGCCGTGCTGACGGCGCTCTGCGATGCGGTGCGCGCGAGCCCGCACAACCTGATGTCGCCCCGGGCGCTCGACGAGCTCGAGACCCGGCACGTCCCCGAGTGCCTCGCACTCGCCGCGATGCTCCCGCCCGGCCCCACGCGGCTCGTCGACGTCGGCACCGGCGGCGGCCTCCCCGGTCTCGTCATCGCGGCCGCCCGCCCCGATCTGGAGGTGACGCTCGTGGAATCGACGGGGAAGAAGGCGCGGTTCCTCGAGGAGACCGCAGCAGCACTCGACCTGGAGGCGACGGTGGTGAACGAGCGCATGGAGGCGGTCGCGGGCGGTCGCCTCGCGGGCTCGTTCGGGCTCGCGACCGCCCGGGCGGTCGCCCCGCTGGAGCGGCTCGTGCCGTGGGTGATCCCGGCGCTCGAGCCCGGCGGGCGCCTCTACGCGGTGAAGGGCGAGCGCTGGCGTGAGGACCTCGAGGCCGCGGACGGGGCGATCCGCCGCGCCGGGGCCGCGGTGCTCGCGACCCCCGAGACGCGCGGGAGCCGGACCGGGGATCGTCCCCGGGGGCCCGACGACGCCTCCACCGGGGTGGAACCCCTCGTTGTTATCATCGGCCGCCGCCCGCGCGATCGGTGATCCGTGCTCAACCGGTTCCGTCGAGACGACGATCGCGACCCCGACGCCCCCCGTGAGGGTCCCGCCGGGGGCGGGTCGCGCCGTCCCGGCGCGCCGACGGGCGACCAGTACTACATCTCGGTCGTCCCCGACCCCCCCGGGGAGGCCGTCGAGGCCGAGGACACGGTCGGGGCCGCCCCGACGGTCGCCGGCGACGACGAGCCCGACCCGGCCCCCGCCGGTCGGGTGGTCGCGGTCGCGAACCAGAAGGGCGGCGTCGGCAAGACCACCACCGCGGTCTCGGTCGGCGCCGCGCTCGCCCAGCGCGGCCTGCGGGTGCTGCTCGTCGACCTGGACCCGCAACGCAACGCGACCACGGGGCTGGGCGAGCGCGGGGAGGAGGGCCGCCCCAGCACCTACGGTGTGCTGATCGAGGATCTGCCGGCCGAGGAGGCCCTGCTCGCGACCGAGGTCGATGGGCTGACGCTGCTGCCGTCCAGCCTCGACCTCGCGGGTGCGGAGATCGAGCTGGTCCCGGTCTTCTCGCGGGAGCGCCGGCTGCGCGAGGCGCTGGACGCGGTCCGCGGCCGCTTCGACCTGACCATCGTGGACTGCCCCCCGACCCTCGGGCTGCTCACGGTGAACGCGCTGGTCGCCGCGGACGAGGTCCTGATCCCGATCCAGTGCGAGTACTACGCACTGGAGGGGGTCGGCCAGCTGGTGCGCACCATCGACCTGGTCCGCCGGAGCCTGAACCCCGAGCTCGGGATCGGCGGGGTCCTGCTCACGATGTTCGACGGTCGCACCCGGCTCGCCGAGCAGGTCGCCGCGGAGGTCCGCGGCCACTTCGGCGACGAGGTGTTCCGAACGGTGATCCCCCGTGCGGTTCGCCTGTCCGAGGCGCCGGGCTTCGGGCAGCCCATCACCGTCTTCGACCCGGCCAGCCGCGGCGCACGCGCCTACCAACGGCTCGCCGGCGAGCTCGCCCAGCGGCTCGAGCTCGACGCGGCGACCTCGCCGATCGACCGCCTCGCCCACCGCCGAGAGGAGCACTGAGTGACGAACGAACGCCGAGGTCTGGGACGTGGCCTGTCCGCGCTGATCCCGCCCGCCGAGCCCGGTGGAGAGGGGCTGCGGGAGATCCCGGTCGACCGCGTCGACCCGAACCCGCGGCAGCCGCGCGAGGTCTTCGACGAGGAGGCCCTCGACGAGCTCGCCGCCTCCATCCGCGAGGTCGGGCTGCTGCAACCCGTCGTCGTCCGCGAGGCGGACGGCGACCGCTTCGAGCTGGTCGCCGGGGAGCGCCGCCTGCGCGCCGCCGAACGGGCCGGGCTGGAGCGCGTCCCGGCGCTCGTGCGCGCGACCTCGGACACGGACCTGCTGCGCGAGGCGCTGATCGAGAACATCCACCGCACCGAGCTGAACCCACTCGAGGAGGCCGCGGCCTACCAGCAGCTCCTCGAGGACCTCGGCGCGACGCACGAGGAGCTGGCCCGGCGCATCGGGAAGTCCCGCCCCGCGGTCAGCAACGCCCTGCGCCTGCTCGCCCTCCCCCCCGGCGTGCAGCGGCGGGTCGCCGCCGGGGTGCTGTCCGCCGGACACGCGAAGGCGCTGCTCGCGCTCGAGCGCCGGGAGGACCAGGAGCGCGTGGCCGAGCGCATCGTGAACGAGGGCCTGTCGGTGCGGGCGGCCGAGGAGGTCGTGCGGCTGCGGCAGGCGGGCGACGGCGCGGCGCCGGACGGCGACGACGGCTCGACCCGGGTGCGCGCCCACGAGCGTGGCGGCGCACGGTACGCGCCGGGCCTCGCCGACCTCGAGGAGCGGCTCTCGGACGCGCTCATGGCGAAGGTGTCCGTGAAGATGGGCGCACGCCGCGGGAAGCTCGAGATCGAGTTCACCTCCGTCGACGACCTCGAGCGTGTCGTCGGGGTGATCGCCGCCGGCCTGGAGACCCCGATCCCGGTGGCCGAGCAGCCGCTGCGCTGACCCTGCCGGCAGCCGAACGGACGTGCGTTCCGAACGTACGTTCGTCGCACTGCGGACGGCGCGCCGGCTCAGCCGATGACAGCGGCGTGCTCCGGCTCGATCACCAGCGTCACCCGCTCGAGCTGCTCGTCGGTCACACGTCGGTCGAGGCGCCGTCCTGCGGCGCGCGCTCGCGGGTGATGACCTCGACGCCTCCCTCGTCGTCGCCGACCACGATCTGGTGCGCGAGGCCGACGAACAGACCGGACTCGACGACGCCGGGGATGAGCGCGAGGAGCACCTCGGCCCGCTCGGGATCGTCGAGGCCCCCGGGCCAGCGTGCGTCGATGACGGCGTTGCCGTTGTCCGTGCGGTAGCCGCCGTCGCCACGGACGGCGGGCTCGAAGCCGAGCTCCCCGAGCACACGTGCGACCGGATCCAGCGCGAACGGCACCACCTCGATCGGGAGCGGGAACGAATCGCCGAGCCGCTCGACGCGCTTGTCGGGCGTCGCGACCACGACGAGCGGCGCCCCGCCGGAGGCGACGACCTTCTCGCGCAGCAGCGCGCCGCCTCCGCCCTTGGTGAGGTTCAGCGCCGGGTCGAACTCGTCCGCGCCGTCGACCACCAGGTCGAGGGTGTGGACGTCGCGGGGTTCGAGGAGCCCGATGCCCAGCTCCCGGCACCGCTCGGCGGTCCGCTCCGAGGTCGGCACGCCGACGACGTCGCGCCCGGCGATCGCGTCCAGGAAGTGGGCGACGGTCGACCCGGTGCCGAGACCGAGCCGCATCCCGTCCTCCACCAGGCCGGCGGCGTAGCGCCCAGCCGCGCGCTTCGCGTCGTCACCCACGGGGTCGCTCCCCGGTCGTCGCGAGTTCGGTGTCCGCGCCCAGCGCCGCGGTGAGCTCCCCGAGACCGTCGACGACCAGGTCCGGGTCCGCGCCGTCGGGGCGCGGCGCCAGCAGCGCCCAGGGGCCTCGTCGCAGCCAACAGGTGCGCAGCCCGGCTGCGGCCGCCGCGGCGACGTCGTTGTCCAGCCGGTCCCCGACGTAGAGGACCTCCGCAGGCGCGCGCCCCAGCCGTTCGAGCACGCCCGCGAAGAAGTCCCCGTCGGGCTTGGCCACCCCGATCTCGTCGCTCGTCACCAACACCTCGACGGTGACACCGAGGGCACGGAGCTGCTGGTGGCGACGCGCCGGCTGGTTGCCGGCGACGGCGACCTCCAGCCCCACGGCGCGCAGCCGCTCGATCGCCGGGAGGGCGTCCTCGTACAGGTCGTCCGCGGCGAACCCGCCGTAGCGGCGCTCGTGCTCCTCCTCCAGCGCTCCCCAGTCCGTACGCAGCCGCTCGAGCACGTCGGGGCGTCGCGCCGCGACCCGGTCGAAGGCGGCGCCGTGATCCGCCCCGGCGGCGATCGCGGTACCGATCGCGCCCATCAGCGCGAAGGCGGAGACACCGAGGATGTCGGCCCACACGGTCCAGACCCGGGTCTCGTCGATCAGCACCTCGCCGACGTCGAGGCAGACGGCCCGGGGCCCGACCCCGGGTACGGCCGACGGTGGGGATGCCACGAGCCGCTCAGTCGCCGTCGAGCGCGAGCCCGACCAGCCGCTCGGCGAGATCCGCGAAGTCGAGGTCGGCCGCGGCGGCGGCCATCGGCAGCAGCGACGTCTCGGTCAGGCCGGGGCACGTGTCCAGCTCCAGCAGCCACGGGACCCCGTCGCCGTCCACGATCAGGTCGGCCCGGGACACGTGGCGGCAGCCGATCGCTTCGTAGGCGGTGACGGCGGTCTCGGCGCAGCGCGCGGCGACGTCACCGTCGAGCCGGGCGGGGACGTGGAACTCGGTCGCTCCGGGGGTGTAGCGCGCGGAGAAGTCGTAGGCGCCCTCCTTCGGGCGGATCTCCACCGCCGGCAGCGGCTCGCCGGCGAGCACCGACACGGCCACCTCGACCCCCTCGATCTGCCGCTCGATCATCACCGCGTCGGCGTACGAGAGGGAGCCGACGATCGCGCTCGGCAGCGACGCCGCGTCCGCCACGCGGGTCAGGCCGAGGGACGATCCGCCGGTCGCCGGCTTCACGACCAGCGGCAGTCCGAGCTCGTCGGCGATGCGGTCGACCGCGGCGGACACGCCGACGTCCCGGAACGCCTGCCCGGAGAGGGTCACGTGGTCGGGCGTGGCGAGCCCGGCGCGGCGGTACAGGCCCTTGGCGATCGGTTTCTCCCACGCGAGCGCTGACGCGAGCGTGTCGGGGCCGGTGTAGGGCACCTCGAGGACCTCGAGGATGGACTGGATCGTCCCGTCCTCCCCGACCGCGCCGTGCAGGGCGAGGAAGGCGACGTCGAACCCCCCACCGGTGAGGCGGGCGACGAGGTCCTCGTCGACGTCGAGGCGGGTCACCGGGTAGCCCCGGTCCGTCAACGCGTCCGTGACGCGGGTGCCCGACTTCAGGCTGACCTCGCGCTCGAGCGACAGGCCGCCGGCGAGCACGGCGACGCGGGGGCGCGGCGTCGCGCTCAACCTCGGCCTCCTCCGGTCGCCTCGGGTCCGCGCTCACCGTAGACGGCACGGATCAGGTCGAGCTCCTCGCGCAGCACCGCGCCGAGACGGGCGACGCCCTCGTGGATCTCGTCCGGCTCCGGGAACGAGTAGCACAGCCGGAGGTTGGTCGCTCCCTGCCCGTCGGCGAAGAAGCCGGAGCCGGGGACGTACGCCACCCGGTGCGACACCGCCTTCGCGAGCAGGTCCGAGGTGTCGATGCCGTCGGGGACGGTGACCCAGACGTAGAAGCCGCCGGAGGGGTGCGTCCACTCGCAGCCGCGCGGGAACTCCTCCTCGAGGGCGCGCAGCGTGGCGGTCGCACGCTCCTCGTACACCTTCCGGAAGCGCTTGATCTGCTCCCGCCACGGTTGGCTGGTGAGCCACGTCTGGACCACCATCTGGGTGAGGTTGGAGTGGCAGAGGTCGGCGGCCTCGAGCAGCAGGACGAGCTTGTCGCGGATCGGCCCGGGGGCCGCGACCCACCCGATGCGTGCCCCGGGCGCGAACGTCTTCGAGACCGTCCCGACGTAGATGACGCGCTCCGGGATCAGGCTGCGCAGGCTCGGCCAGGTCCGCCCGGAGAAGTCCAGCAGCCCGTACGGGTTGTCCTCGACGATGAGCAGGTCGCGCTCCTCGGCGAGCTCCGCCAGCTGCTCACGCCGCGGCTCGGAGAGCGACACCCCAGCCGGGTTCTGGTGGTTCGGGACGGTGTAGACCAGCGTCGCCTCGCGACCCTCGCTCGCGAGACGGTCCAGCTCCTCCTCCAGCGCGTCCACGACGAGGCCGTCGCCGTCCATCGGCACGTGGCGGACGTCGGCCTGGTGCGAGGAGAACGCGCCCAGGGCCCCCACGTAGGTCGGTCCCTCGGCGAGCACCACGTCGCCCGGATCGACGAACAGCTTGGCGACCAGCTCGATGCCCTGCTGGCCGCCGACGGTGACGACGAGGTCGTCGGCGTGTGCCGGGACCCCCTCGGCCGCCATCACGTCGCAGAGCCGGGCCCGCAGCTCCTCGCGCCCCTGACCGCCGCCGTACTGGAGTGCGGTCGGGCCGTGGTCGCGGATGACCTCGACGACGACGTCCTCGACCGCCTCGAAGTCGAGCGCCGCGGTGAACGGCATCCCCCCGGCGAGGCTGACCACGTCGGGGCGGGAGGCGACGGCGAACAGCGCGCGGATCTCCGACGCGGACATGCCGCGGGTCCGCGCCGCGTAGCGCTCGAGGTACGGGTCGGTGTCGAGGCGCATGGCGGCCGGCGCTCCTGCCCCCTGGGTACGCTCGGGAGCGTACCGGTGCGCGCGGTGGAGCCCGGCCAGGTCGTCCGACGGATGGCCGGTGCGCGAGCGCCGCACCGTGCGGCCGCACCATGGTGCCGGAGCATGGTGCCGGACCATGGTGCCGGACAACGATGTCGCATCACGATGTCGGATCACGACAGGGAGGCCGACGTGAGCCAGGAGCGGTGGATCGCCCCGGGTGGGTGGCGGCGTGCGGCGGTCGGCTTCGCCCTGGGACTCGCGCTCGGGGCGGCGATCGCGCTCGTGCTGCCGCGGAACGGACCGCGGCGGAGGCCGGCGCGCACCTCGTGACGCGAGTGCGTGTCGTCGAGGTGACGGCTGGGGACCTCGAGCGGATCCCCGGCCGGTGCCGTCGGTGCCTCTTCTGGGAGCTCGGCGCCCCGCGACCGATCGACGGCGAGGTCGGCGAGCCGGACGAGTTCGCAGGGGATCCGACGGTCCAGAAGCCGGCGTGGTGGCGCGCGGTGGAGCTCGGGGACCGACCCGGTGGGGGTCCGGGCACGGTCCCGGGCCGGGCGGTGATGATCGGCGGGGAGACCGCCGGCTGGTGCCTCGCGGCGCCGAGCGGGGCGTTCGCTCCCCGACGTCCACCGGTCCCGCGCCCCTCGGACGACGCGCTGCTCCTCGCGACCCTCTGGGTGGAGCCCGCGTTCCGCGGACGCGGCGTCGGGCGGCGGCTGGTCCAGGCGGTCGCGAAGGAGGCCCTGCGCACCGGCCACCGGGCCGTCGAGGCGTACGGGGATCGACGGCACCGGGAGGGCGCGTGCGTCCTGCCGGGCACGTGGCTGCTGCACGAGGGGTTCGAGGTACGCCGTGAGCACCCGCGCTACCCGTTGCTCCGCCTCGACGTGGACAGCATCGCGCGGTGGGTGGAGCCGCTCGAGCAGGCGGTCGAGCGGGCGTTGGGACGCCTCGCGCGGCAGCGGCGCCCGGATCCGGCGCCGGAGCGCTCCCCGCTCAGCTCGCGTGACGCTCCCGCTCCCGACCGGTCAGGTGCTCGGCCAACGCCCAGCTGAGCGCCTGCGCGACCTGATCCTGGACCCCCGGCCGCTGGATCGCCATGCCCTCCTCGGGGTGGGTGACGAAGCCCGGCTCGACGATCACGGCGGGAGCGCGGGTCTCGCGCAGGAGGGAGACCGTGGACGGATGTGTCCGGCAGTGCGGGCTCCCGGTCGCCGTGGTGATCCGGTCGAGGCAGAGCTCCGCGAGGCGCCGCCCGGCTGCGCTCTCGAACTCGCCGTCCCCGAAGTAGAGCGCCGAGGCGCCACACGCGGCCGCGGAGTCGAGGGCGTTGAGGCGGACGGACAGCACGGTCTCCACCCCCTCGTCGTTCGCGAGCCGCGCGCGTTCCGAGGGCGTCGGTGTCGTCTCCGGACCCCGGGTCAGGATCACGTTCACCCCCCGCGCGAGCAGCCGGCCCTCCAGCCGGTTGGCGAGCTCCCAGGTGATCTCGTGCTCGGCACGGCCGTTCGGGGCGAGCGCGCCCGGGTCGTCGGGGCCCCGACCGGGGTCGAGCAGGATGCGCGCGCCTGCGAGCGACCGGCGTGGCGGCGCGCGCCGCAGCGCCTCGCGTTCACGCACCGTCGAGGCCGCGCCGGACTGGTGCTGCCGGTGCAGCCGCCGGAGGGCACCGACGACCTCGGACCCGACGATGCCGTCGACACGGAGCCCGGCGTTCACCTGGAAGTCACGGACCGCCTCCGCGGTGTCCGGCCCGAAGACGCCGTCGATCCCGCCCGCGTCGAACCCGAGCCGGTTCAGGCGCCCCTGCAGGTCGCGCACGTCGTCGCCGCGCAGCATCGGGTCGGTGAGGTAGAGGCGACGGTCGCCCAGCTGCCGACCCGCCTCGACGAGCGCGCGCCACGTCTCCGCACCGACCGCCCCGTCGGCGATCAAGCCCCGCTGCTGTTGGAAGGCACGGATCGCTGACTCCGTCGCGGGGCCGTACACGGCCGGCTCGTCCCCGTCCACGGGGAAGCCGAGCGCATCCAGGCGCGACTGGACGTCATGTACCGCCGGCCCGGTCGCCCCCGGTCGGATCGCCTCCAGGATCACCATCGTCGCGCATGGTACGTCGACCGGCTCGGACGCTCGCCCGCCCGCGCGGACGGGCCGCAGGCGGGCGGGCCCGACGTGGGGGGAGCCGTCCGTCGGGGATCAGCCGAGGAACTCCTGGAGGTCCTTCAGCAGCGCCTGCTTGCCCTTGGCCCCGACCACGCGCTTGGCGACATCGCCGTCGTCGAAGACGATGAGGGTCGGGATGGACATCACGCCGTAGTCGCGCGCGGTCTGGGGGTTCTCGTCGACGTTGAGCTTGAGCACCTTCAGCTTCTCGCTCTGCTCGGTGGCGATCTCGTCGACGATCGGCGAGACCATGCGGCAGGGGCCGCACCACTCGGCCCAGAAGTCGACGAGCACCGGCTTGTCGGACTCGAGGACCTCGGACTGCCACTCGTCGCTGGTGATCGGGCGGCTTCCCATGGGTGGTCTCCTCTGGTTCGCGTGGTGGACGTCTGGTTCGGGCCGGTTCGCGGTCGGGTCAGTCTCGGTCGGGGCGTCGGCGGTCACTCCATGGCGGCGAGGTACCGTTCGGCGTCGATCGCGGCGCGACAGCCGGTGCCGGCGGCGGTGACCGCCTGGCGGTAGATCGGGTCCATCACGTCCCCGCTCGCGAAGACCCCCGCCACGTTGGTCGAGGTGGTCGGGTGTTCGACGTTGAGGTAGCCGGTCGGATCCATGTCCAGCTGGCCCGCGAAGAGCGATGTGTTCGGGATGTGGCCGATGGCCAGGAACAGCCCGTCGCACGCCAGCTCACCCTCCTCGTCCGTGCGCGTGTCGCGGGTGCGTACCGCGGAGACGCGGCCGCCCTCGCCGACGATCTCGGTGACGACGGTGTCCCACAGGAACTCGATCTTGTCGTTCTTGAAGGCGCGCTCCTGCATGATCTTCGAGGCGCGCAGCTCGTCGCGCCGGTGGATCACGGTGACCTTCGACGCGAACTTCGTGAGGAAGGTGGCCTCCTCCATCGCCGAGTCGCCGCCGCCGACCACCACGACGTGCTGGTCGCGGAAGAAGAAGCCGTCGCAGGTCGCGCATGCCGACACGCCCGCCCCCCACAGCTGCTCCTCGCCGGGGACCTCGAGCCGGCGTGGCCGCGCCCCCGTGGCGATGATCACGCTGTGTGCGAAGACCGCGCGCTCCGCGGTCGCGATGCGGTAGGGCTGGGACGAGAGGTCGACTTCGACGACGTCCTCGGTCCAGTAGCGGGTCCCGAACCGTTCCGCCTGGGCGCGCATCTCGCTGATCAGCTCGGGGCCGAGGATCCCGTCGGCGAAGCCCGGGTAGTTCTCCACGTCCGTGGTGAGCGTGAGCTGACCGCCGGTCGGGCCCCCGCGCTCGAAGCCCTCGATCACCAGCGGCTCGAGGTTGGCGCGGGACGTGTACACGGCCGCGGTGAGCCCCGCCGGTCCGGCGCCGACGATCACGACCTTCTCGGTGCCGGCATCGGTCGGTGCGTCGACGGGGCCGCTGGAGGCGGCGTCCGGGCGCGCCCGGTCGGTGGCGCCGTCGTCGTTCGGTGGGGTCATCGGTGCCTCGGCGTCGGGGCGGGTGCCGTTCGGAGGTGCTCGGGGAGGATGTGCGGACGGGTGCGGTGCGACTCGTGACGTTCGTTCCTCGGCAAGCCTAACCACCGGAGCGCCCCGGACATTCCGAAGCTCGTCGTCGTTCGTCGGTTCGGTCACCCCCGCACCCCACGTACCCCGGGGATCACCCCGTGGGACGGGTGGGTAGGCTCGCGCGGTGATGGCACAGCGGACCTGCAAGCGCCACCCACGCGAGGAGACGCGCCTCTCGTGCTCCCGGTGCGGTGATCCCATCTGTCCCCGTTGTGCGGTCCAGAGCCCGGTCGGGCAGAAGTGTCCCGCCTGCTCGAAGCAGGCGCGGGCCGCGCGGGCACGGGGCAAGCCCCGCCAGTACGCGAAGGCGGTCGGCGCCGGGCTCGCGGCGGCCGTCGGTGTCGGCGCCGCGCTCGTGGTGCTCGCGGTGTCGATCCGCTTCGGACTGATCATCGCTGCGGGGTTCGGGGGGTACGGGATCGCACGGGCGGTGCACTGGGGTGCGGAGGGCAACAGCGCCGATCCGTTCCGCTACCTGGCGTACGTCCTCGCGGTGATCGCCGTGCAGGGGGCGGCGATGGCGCTCGGCATGCTGATCCTCACCGGGTTCTGGCTGCTCGCGTACCCGGCCGCGGTGTACGGGGCCTACATCCTGCACCGGTGACCGCACCCTCCTCGCGGGTCCTGCAGCCGCGCGTTGATCAGCGACCACGGCCGACGGCGAGGAGGTGGCCCGCGGAGCCCAGCATGTCGGGGTCGGACTCGACGAGCCGGGCGGCGGCGAGCAGCACGGCGCGCCGGTCCGGATCCGCCCAGCGCTCCTCGAAGCCCGCAGCGAACGCCCCGGGCCCCTCGACGCTGAGCACGTCGACGTCGGTGAAGCCGGCCCGTTCGACCTCGTCGCGGAGCTCCGCCGGGCGGTGGAAGTAGGCGGTCGTGAACAGGTCGCCCTCGGTGCCCCGGAAGACCCCGGTGCGCAGCACCTCCTCCACCACGGGGAGCAGCGCCGGCTCGTGGAGCCGGTCGTGACGCAGCAGGAGGTCCAGCAGGGCGGCGAAGCGCCCGATCGCCGCGACGAAGACGACCCCCGTCCCGCGGAGCACGCGGTGGGCCTCGCGGAGCGCCGCGATCCGCTCCGCGGGCTCCACGAGGTGGTACAGGGGACCGAGCAGCAGCACGACGTCGACGGACCCGTCCTCCTGCGGGAGCTGACGGGCGTCACCTGTCCGAGCGGACACCTGCGGATGGATCTCCGTGGCCTGCTGGACGTGCAGCGGGACCGGGTCGATCAGCGTGACCCGGTGTCCGCGCTCGGCGAGCCACGCGGCGTACCGGCCGGGCCCACCCCCGACATCGAGGACGTCGAGCCGCCCGCCGGACAGGTACCGGTCGATGAGCTCCCTGGTCCGGACGAACTCGAGCGGCCCGGGAGCGCCCGGTGAGACCAGACGCGACCACTCGCCACCTCGTTCGTAGTACTCCCGGATGGCCGGGTCGAGCTCGGGGTCCATGCCGGTGACCATAACCGTGGCGGGCGCACGACGGGCCGGTGATGAGAGATCAGCGATCGTACTGGGCGAACCCGAGCACCTGGCAGTCGTCACGGGCCACCGCCCAGGTCTCGACCCGGCGGAACTCGCCGCTCGTCGGCTCCTCGGTCACGAACGCGTAGATGATCGCGGGCTCGCCCTCGAAGGCGGCGAGCTCCACGTAGGTCGGGACGAGCACGGCCCGTGAGTCCGCGACCAGCTCCGGCAGGCAGCGTGCGACCGCTGCCGGAGGGTCGTCCATCACGCGAGCGCCGGTGTCGGCGTCGGCCTCCTCGGCCGGCTCCTCGGCCGTGTCGTCGGCGGCGTCGCCGGCGAGCGGGGCGGCCTCGGACTCCGCCTCGGTGCGGAGCAGCTGGCCGAGCAGCCGCTCGGCGAGCGGCTCGGCCTCCTCGGCCCGGGTCTCGGGGTGGATCACGAACTGGGTGTCGACGTTGACGGCGAGGCGGCGGAGCTCGAGCTCGCTGAAGTCGTTGTCGGTGGCGAACACCGCGACCTCCGGGGCCGGTTGCGCGTCGGTGACCTCCATGGCCTCGTCGGTGGCGAGCGGTTCGAAGTCGCTGGCGGAGCGCAGCACGGAGCCGGTGACCACGCCGATGAGGGCGATCACCGCGGCGGCGCCGGCCGCGACGAGCAGCGGGGTCAGGGTCCGCCGCTGCCGCCGGCGCGCGAGCTCGTCCCCGTCGGTGGGGGGCGCGGTGGCCGCATCGGTCGGCCGGCTGGCGAGCTCCTCGTCGACGGCGCGGTGGATCCGGTCGGCGAGCCCGGCAGGCGGCTCGACCGGCGGCAGGGACCGCAGCGCGTCGTCGGTGCGCTCCAGGCGTTCGAGGTGCGCGCGGAGATCCGGGTCACGGGCGAGCTCCGCCTCGAGCGCGGTGCGCTCGTCGGCGTCGAGCTCGTCCGCCAGGTAGGCAGCGAGCCGCTCACCGGTCTCCACGGGATCCCTCCTCTCCGGGTGCTCCGCGATCCTGATCGGGGTCGGCACCCGGATCGGCGGTGTCCGGGCCCCTGTCGGGTGAGACGTCGGACGCGGGGTGGGGGTTCCCCGTGGTGCGCGTGCTGCGCGCCCCGGTCTGCTCGTCGGGGGCGTGCGGATCGAGGTCGGCGAGCAGCTCAGCGAGCCGGGAGCGGGCGCGGTGCACCCGGCTCTTGGCGGTCCCGATCGGCATGTCCACCGCCGCGGCGGCCTCCGCGTACGGCACCCCCTCGATCGCGACAAGAACCACCAGGGCGCGGCTCGTCGGATCGAGCTCGAGCAGGGCCCGCTGCACCGCCTCCGCGGTCTCTGTGGCGACGGCCGGGTCGCCGGGGTCCCACCCGATGGAGGTGTGGGAGCCGGCGCCGTCGACGAGGCCGACCACGTCGGCGACCGGCGATTGGGGCCGCCGCGCCCGCTTCCGCGCGAGATCGTGGCACGTGTTCACGGTGATGCGGTAGATCCACGTGGACAGCGCACTGCGACCGCCGAACGTCTCGGCCCGCCGCGCGATGGTGAGGAAGGCCTCCTGGGTCGCGTCCTCGGCATCTGCGGCCTGACCGAAGTACCGGTAGCAGATCGCGTACACCCGTCGTTGGTAGCGGTCGACGAGCTCGTGGAACGCCCGGTCGCGACCGCCCGACAGGAAGTCCGCGAGCAGCTGCTCGTCCGAGCGGTCCCCGGGATCGGCCGGGTCGCCGGTCCGGTCCGGGGTCACGACGTCGCCGGGCCGCCGGAGGCATCGACGACGGGAGACACCTGCACCGTGGCCGGGGACGACACGGCGACGACCGCCCCGGTGGCGTCCCCGTCGACGGGCTCGCCGTCCTCGCCGAGCGCCTGTCCGGCCAGCAGCGCGATCAACGTGAGCAGCACCCCACCGACGAACGCGGCGACCAGCCGCCCGCGCGTGCCCGGCGTGCCGAGCAGCGCGGCGCTGTCCGAGGACCGCACGTCGGGGGCGGCGGTGGGATCCGGGCCGACCAGCGTGCGGGTCATCTCGCTGGGTCGCCCGTCGACGATCGCCGCGAGCGCGGCGGCCATCGTGCGTCCGTCCGGGAAGCGATCGATGGGGTCGCGTCTGGTGGCGCGGACGACGAGGTCGTCCAGCGCGCGCGGGACGTCCGCGCGGACGGTGCGGGGGGCGGGCAGCTCCCGGGCGAGCCGCGCCGCGGCGGTCGCCGTCGGGGTGTCGCCCTGGAACGCGGCCTCGCCGGTCAGGCACTCGTAGAGGACCACGCCGAGGGAGTACACGTCGGCCCGACCGTCGACCTCGTGACCCTCGAGCTGCTCCGGGGCGAGGTAGGCGGCCGTCCCGATCACGGTCCCGGGACTCGTCAGCGTGTCGTCGTGGTCGAGTGCCTTGGCGATGCCGAAGTCCGTCACCTTGGCGATGCCGTCGGAGGTGATGAGGATGTTGGCGGGCTTGACGTCGCGGTGGACGATCCCCTGCTCGTGGGCGCGTCCGAGGGCCGCGGACACCTGCTCGCCGAGGGCCGCGACGATCTGCGGGTCGAGCGGGCCGGCCCGCTGGACGATCTCGCGGAGGCTCGGCCCGTCGATGTACTCCATGACGAGGTAGACGAGGTCGTCCTCCTGTCCGGTGTCGAAGATGCCGACGGCGTGCGGGTGCGTGAGCTGCGCGGCGGCCTGCGCCTCGCGTCGGAAGCGCTCGACGGTCTTCTCGTCCCCCGCCAGATGGGGATGGAGCAGCTTCACCGCGACCGAGCGGTCGAGGTTGACGTCGTGCGCGCGCCAGACGATGGCGACACCGCCCGTGGCGATCGGTTCCTCGAGCTGGAACCGGTTGGCGAGCATGCGGGCGACGCCCGGCCAGGTCGCGCTCGAATCCGTCGGACGTTCGCTGGGTCGTGGGTGCGGCTCGGCGGGAGGCGTCGCCGACCCGCCCTGGAGCACGTCGGCATCGCCGTCGATGAACGTCGGCTGGTCGTGCAGGCCGCGGTCACCGCCCACGTCGTCCGGCAGGCTCCGCCCCTCGTCCGTCACCACTCGACCGTCCTCGTCGCCTCGCGGACCGTGAAGCGCTCAAGCGGCCCGACCTCGTGGATCAGCAGGGTGCCAGCCTCGGAGCGTACCCACACCGTGAGCTCCTCGTGGTCCGCGACGAGATCCACGTACTCCACCCCCCGTTCGTCCGCCGTCTGCTCCGCGGCTCGGTCCGCGTCGGCGAAGGTGCCGCTCCGGTAGGCGACCGCGGCGGCGCGGGCCACCTCGCGAGCCGCATCCTCCACCGCGACCGCGTTGATCGCCACCGCGGCGCCCTCGAAGAGGACGAAGGCCAGCGCGACGACGAACACCACGAGGCGCAGCAGCCACCCCGTCACGATACCGCCGGCCTCGCCGTGGCGGGGATCAGGCAGCTTCGTCATGGACGATCTCCAGCTGCGGCGCGGTGGGGCGGATGCGGCGGACCAGCCACCAGGCGAGCAGGGCGGCGAACATCGCCCCGAGGCTCAGGAGCGCCGGGACGCTGATCGCCATGGAGTTCACGACGACCTGCTCCTCGGCCAGGAGCATGGAATCGGGGCTCCCGGCGACCGCGGCGCGGGCGATCACGGGGATGCGCCCGGTGGCCCCCGCGGACGTCGGGATCGCGATCGTGCGTCGCTCGCCCTCCTCGAGGGTGAACGTGCGCTCGGTCCCCTCGGGGAACTGGAGGCGCGGCGGCGCGTCGAGGCTGACGGTGACACGGATCGGCGGTCCCGCGGTCCGCGCCACCGTCAGCGGGATGGTGCCGTCCTGGTCGGTGAGGGTCACCTGCGAGTCGCGGGGCAGCTCCACCGCGCCGACGCCCTCGGCGACGGCGTCCCGGACCGCGGCGATGACGGACGCGGCCGCTTCCGGTCCGACGCTCGCGCTCGCCGCTCGGAGCAGGTCGCGGTCGAGCTGCTGCCAGGTGACGCCGCCGACGCCGGTGCCCGGCTCACGCAGGGCGTCCTGGAGCGCGACGACGTCCCGGCGGGCACCGGAGATCTCGCGGGCGAGCGCGCTCGTGAGTGCGATGTCAGGTGAGTGCAGGCGCGCAGCGGGGTACGGCTGCGGGACGGCGCCGAGCGCTCCGCCGATCCCCCCGACGGTGAGCCAGGGGGCCGAGTCGAGCGCGGCGAGCAGGTCGTCGGCGACGGCCGGGAGCGGCGACCAGTCGGGCGGCGGCAGCAACGTCAGTACCCGCTCGGGATCGTTCGGTCGCTCGAGGTGGATCAGCGCGGTCTCCGCGAGCACGCGCTGCACCGCGACGGCCGGCGGGACGCTGCGGTCGGGGAGGAGATCGAGGAACCACGGATCGGTGGCGAGCGCGACCAGGCTGCCGCCGCCGGGGGTCAGCGCGTAGGGCGTCGCGGGGGTCCGAGGCGGACGCGGGTCGAGGTCCAGCTGCGACCGGTCGAGCAGGAGGGTGCGGACCCGCGCCGGGTTCAGCAGCTCCCGGGCGGTCGCGGGAGAGAGCGGCGTCGTGGCCCACATCGCGTCCGGGACCGGCCGGCGCTCCAGCACCTCCTCGGCGATCCGTCGCGATTCGAGCACGTGCTGGAGCGCCTCGAGGGGGAGATCGTGAGCGACGAGGCCGGCGAGGTCGGCGTCGGCGTAGGGACCGACCACCGGCGCCGGACTCCCGTCGAGGGTCTCACGCAGCCGGTCGAGGAACGCGTCGGCGACGGGGTCGTCGAGCTCCGCCAGGTCCTCCAGCAGGTGGGCGGAGACCAGGGGCTGCACCCGTGCGTCCGGACGCCGCTCCAGCGCCCACACGAGGCGCTCGAGGCGGCCTCCGGGTCGGATCTCGTCGATCAGCGCGTCGGTCCCGCCCGGACCCATCAGCGGCTCGGCGTGCAGCGGCCAGCCGAGCACCGTTCGCAGCGGCACGTGGGGGACCTCCGGGAGGCGGACGACGGCCGTGACGGTCTCGTCGAGGACCTCACGACCGTGGAGCAACGAGACCCGCACCGGGTGCACGCCCCGGTCGGTCCAGCCGACGCGCTGCGAGTCGACCCGCACCTCGAGCGGTTCCAGCTCCTCCGGGGCGAGCGGCTGCCCTTCCCGGACGTCGGCGACCGTGTCGACGAGCAGCGGCGTCGTCGGAGAGCGTCCGTCGAGCGCGGCGTGGAGCTCGCTCCGGGAGCTCACGGCGCCGAACACCTCGACGAACACCCGCAGCTCGCCGAGGTCGACCTGCCCGTCGTTGGCGACGAGCAGGCGGAGCGAGAGGTCGCTCTCCGCGCCCGGTACGTCGTCGGGCGACCCGACGATCGGGGTGATCGCGGTCGGGACGAGCGTGGCGGCGACCTCCAGCGGCGCGTCCTCCCGGGGGACCTCGACCTCTGCGGCGATCGCGGCACCCCCGGCGATCACCGCCGGGACGATCAGCAGCGCGGCGGTGAGGAGCCACCGCGGGCGGGATGTGGTCACCCCGCAGAACCCGGTTGGGGGTCAGAGACGTGCTGCCGGCCCGCCCCGAGGCGGACCTCCTTGCGACGGGCCTTCCTGACGAGGTTGCGCTCGTTGCGGTGCGCGAGACGCACCAGCGCGACGTCCACGGGGACCCACTCGACCGACTCGGCCTCGTCGTCCCGCGGTCCGGGTGGGCTGCCGTCGGTCTCCATCAGGAAGTAGTGGACGAACTTGTGGTAGCGCACACGATCGGGCCGCCACACGAACCAGTAGTCGATCGTGCCGAGCTTCTCGCGGATGGTGGCCGAGTAGCCGGTCTCCTCGAGGACCTCCCGCAGCGCCGCCTCCTCGCGGGTCTCTCCCTCCTCGATGCGTCCCTTCGGGAGGGTCCACTGCGGCTCGCCGGCCGCGTTGCGCCGGGCGATGAGCAGCACCCACCGCTGACCGTCCGGGCGGTCCTCGACCACCACCCCGCCGGCGGACGTCGCCCGCTCCGTCGGGAACCGTGCCACTATCGCTCGCGCCGGTCGCGTCGCAACATGCACCGAGCGTAGCGCTCACGCGGCTGATGCCACCGTCGGCGGAGGAGGATGGATGCGGGTGCTCGCGCAACGGGTATCGGAGGCGGAGGTGCGCGTGGACGGAGGGACGGTGGGGCGGATCGGACCCGGGATGCTCGTCCTCGTCGGCGTCACCCACGGCGACGCGGATGACGACGCAGCGGCGCTGGCGCGGAAGATCTGGCACCTGCGGATCTTCGACGACGACGACGGCGCCATGAACCGCTCGCTCGCCGAGACACACCGATCGGTCCTGGTCGTGAGCCAGTTCACCCTCTACGGGGACACGACCCGGGGACGGCGGCCGTCGTGGACGGCCGCGGCGCCCCCCGACGAGGCGGAGCCGCTGGTGGAGGCGTTCGCCGCTGAGCTCGAGGCGTTGGGGGCCGAGGTGGCGACGGGGCGGTTCGGTGCGCGTATGGCCGTCCGGCTCGTCAACGACGGGCCGGTTACCCTCCTGCTCGAGAGCTGATGGGGAAGGCCCTGCGTGGAGATCGAGCAGTACCTGAAGGAGGTCGTGGAACGACGCGGCTCGGACCTCCACCTGAAGGCCGGGGGGCCGGCGTTCATCCGGGTGGATGGGGACCTCGTGCCCCTGTCCACGCTCCCCGCGCTGTCCGCCCAGGACACCGAGCGCTTCGCCTTCTCGATGATGGACGACCGCACGACCCGTCGGTTCACCGACGCGAACGAGGCCGACTTCGCCTACACGGCGGACGACGTCGGGCGCTTCCGCGTCAACGTGTTCCGCCAGCGCGGGTCGGTCGGCATCGTGATGCGTCGGGTCGTGCCCGGCACCCCCGACTTCGAGCAGCTCGGGCTGCCCCCCGCCGTCCGCAAGCTCGCCGAGGAGCACCGCGGCCTCGTGCTCGTCACCGGACCGACGGGGTCGGGCAAGACCACGACCACCGCGGCGATGATCGGCCACATCAACCACAACCGCCGGTGTCACATCGTCACCATCGAGGACCCGATCGAGGTGCTCCACCCCGACGACCGCGCGATCGTGGACCAGCGCGAGGTCGGGGTCGACACCGCCGGGTTCGCGGCCGCGTTGAAGCACGTCGCCCGTCAGGACCCCGACGTCATCTTCATCGGGGAGATGCGCGACGAGGAGACGGTGACGGCGGCGATCCAGGCGGCGGAGACCGGGCACCTCGTCATCTCCACCCTGCACACCATCGATGCGCGGGAGACGGTGAACCGGATCGTCGACTTCTTCCCCCCGCACCAGCAGGGGCAGATCCGTACCGCGCTCGCGCAGTCGCTGAAGGGCGTGGTGTCACAGCGCCTCCTGCCGGCGGCGTCCGGCCACGGGCGGGTGCCGGCGGTCGAGGTGCTCGTCATGACCGCGCGACTCTCCGAGTTCGTCGTCGACCCGGCCAAGACGGCACAGGTCACCGACGCGATCGCGGAGGGTGAGTACTACGGGATGCAGACCTTCGACCAGCATCTGCTCGCGCTGTACCGCGAGAACGAGATCACGCTGCGGGACGCGCTCACCGCCGCGTCCTCCCCGCACGACTTCCGGGTGGCGCTGAAGGCGGCCGGCCTCGGTTCGTGAGCGCCGCGACGGGACGCTGGCCGACCGGCCGCGGACCCCGGGGCGCTAGCCTGGTCCTCTCCCCCCACCTCCGAGGAACGTGACGACCGATGACGCCCGCGGACCGCGCGACGCAGAGCGGAGCGGCAGACCCCGCACGGGGTGGCGCGCCGGCGCGCGTGCCGGTCGCGCCGATCAAGCGGCTCCTCGACGACCACCCGGAGATCGCCGAGCTCGGTGAGCGCTTCGGCGCCGAGGGTCACGAGCTCTACCTGGTCGGGGGCGCGGTGCGCGATGCGCTGGTCACCGACGGCGGCCGACCCGACCTCGACTTCGCGACCTCGGCGCGGCCCGGCGCGACCGAGGCGATCCTGCGGTCGTGGGCCGACCACGTCTGGGACGTCGGGGCCCGGTACGGGACCATCTCGGCGCGACGAGGGGACCGCACGGTCGAGGTCACCACCTACCGGGCGGACCGCTACGAGCCCGACTCCCGCCACCCTGACGTCACCTACGGCGACAGCATCGAGGGTGACCTCTCCCGCCGGGACTTCACCGTGAACGCGATGGCCGTCGCGATCCCCGACCTCACGTTCGTGGACCCGTTCGGCGGCCTCGACGACCTCGCGACGAGGACCCTGCGGACCCCGGTCGAGGCGGAGAGGTCCTTCGCGGACGACCCGCTGCGCATGGTCCGCCTCGCCCGCTTCGTGTCCGTCCTGGACGCGCACCCCGACCGGGACACGGCGGCCGCCGCCGGCGCGATGGCGGATCGCATCACCACCATCTCCGCTGAGCGGGTGCGCGACGAGCTGAACAAGCTGCTGGTCGGGGTCGAGCCCGGTCGCGGCACCGACCTCCTCGTGCGCACCGGGATCGCCGACCACGTGCTACCGGAGGTCGCAGCGCTCACCGAGTGCGTCGACCCCGAGCACCGGCACAAGGACGTCTACGCACACACCCTCGCCGTGGTCGAGAACTGCGCGGACGTCGAACGCGACGGGCCGGACCTCACCCTGCGGCTCGCGGCGCTGCTCCACGACGTCGGCAAGCCCGACACCCGCGAGATCCATGCCGACGGGTCGGTCACCTTCCACCACCACGAGGCGGTCGGGGCGCGCCTGGCCCGCAAGCGGCTCAGATCGCTGCGCTACGACCGGCAGACCGAGGACGACGTCGGCCAGCTCGTCTTCATGCACCTGCGCTTCCACACCTACAAGATGGGGTGGACCGACTCGGCGGTGCGGCGCTACGTCCGCGACGCCGGCCACCTGCTGGGCCAGCTGAACGCGCTCACCCGCGCGGACGTCACGACGGGCAACCCGCACAAGGCGGCGCGGATCGCCCGCCGGATGGACGAGCTCGAGGAGCGCATCGACCAGCTGAAGCGCGAGGAGGAGCTCGACCGCCTGCGCCCGGCGATCGACGGCAACCAGATCATGCAGCACCTCGGGATCGAGCCGGGCCCGCTCGTCGGGGAGGCGTGGGAGCACCTGCTGGAGCTGCGCATCGAGCACGGCCCGATGGATGAGGACGAGGCCCGCGCCGCGCTCGACGAGTGGTGGGAGCGTCGCCGGTCCGAGGGGTGAGCGGTGTCGGCCTGGCGTGACCACCGCGACGAGGGGGTCGCGCGACCGGAACCGCCGGGAGCGGACGAGCCGGCCTTCTACGCGGCGATCGGCGACCACCAGGGCGACCGGTACCGCCGCAACGCCTTCGCGCGACACACCGACGACGCGGCCGTTGTCCGCCTCGACGAACCCGAGCTGCTCGTGGTCTGCCGGCGCCCGTGACCACCCGTGACCATCAGATCGCGCGCGGCGGCGGAGGCCACACGCGCGCC
>CAZADJ010000002.1:34998-39350 GCA_964483845.1 uncultured Actinomycetota bacterium
TCGTCCCCACGCACCGCGAGGTGACCGGTCGGGACCTCGGCGACCCGTCCGGCCAGGTCCGCGGGCGTCCCCGCGGTGGCCGCGACGCGCTTCACCGTCTCGCGGTCCGGGGCCCGCGGATCGCGGAGGACGACGACGTCGCCGACCCGGGGCGGGCGCCGCACGGGGAGCACGGCCACGAGGTCCCCGGCTCGCAGCGTCGGGGCCATGCTTGGCCCGCGCACGCGGCGGAGGAGCCGACTCGACATCCGCAGGACCACCCACAGCACCGCGGCGCCGACGGCGACGGCCGTCCGTCGCCGTACGGCCGGTCGTGGGCGGCTCGACATCGTCACGCCTGCACGGTGTAGGTTCGTCGCATACGGGGCATCATCACATGCCGATCCCGATCGATCCCGATCGATCCCGGAGCGATGATCCCGGATCGATGACCGGACAGCGAACACGGATCGATACGGATCGTGTTGCCGGATCTTCAGCGAGGAGGGACGAGCCCATGCGCCTCACACATCTACTCCGCCACCTCAGTCCGCTGCGCGTCGCCGACGTGCACGCGCACTGCGACATCCCCTGTGGCATCTACGACCCCGAGCAGGCCCGCATCGAGGCCGAGTCGTGCCTGAAGATCGTGCAGAAGTACCACGACTCCGACGACGAGGTCTTCCGCGACCGCTGCCGCCTCGTGAAGGAGGAGCGGGCCCAGCTCGCCAAGCACCACATCTCGGTGCTCTGGAGCGACTACTACAAGCCCGACAAGCACGACGGCGACTTCCCGCACATCGCGGACACGTTCGTCCAGGCGGCCAAGGCCTGCTCGTCGGTGAAGCGCTCCATGGACGAGGCGGACGCCAAGCGTCTCCTCGACCTGATCGACGAGATCGACGAGTTCTGGAAGAAGACCGGCGGCCCGAACGACACGCGCGTGGCCGGCCGCCCCGGCTGATCGACCGCACGGGGCCGGGTCCGGAGGCCGCGGCGGTCACGTGGTGCGGACGGTCACGTCCCCCGAGACGCTCTTGACGCGGAGGCGCACCCGCTGCGGCGGCTCCGCGGCGGCCGACCCTCGCCCGTCCGGCGGCAGGTCGACACGACCCGACAGCGTCTTGATGTCGTAGTTCACGCGTCGACCGCCGGGCAGGGTGACGTGGACGTCACCGGAGACGGTCCTGGCGTCGAGGGTCACACCGCGGAACAGGCCGACGACCAGGTCGCCGGACGCGCTCTTGGCACCCAGCTCGTCGTCGGCGGTCGCGATGCGGATGTCCCCGGACGCGGTCCCGACCGAGACCGCGCCGGTCGCCGCGCCGATGCGCACGTCGCCGGACGCGCTCGTGAGATCCGCGGGCCCGGCGCGGTCGACCGCGACGTCACCGGACGCCGTCCGCAGGTCGAGGCGGTCGGTGACCTCGTGGACACGGACGTCGCCGGACGCGGTGCGCCCCGTGAGCTCCCTGACGGTCGCGTCGACCGTCAGGTCCGCCGTCGCGAGCTTCACGTCGACGGCGGTCCCGGCGGGGACGCTGGCGGTGACGTCGAACGCCCCCCGGGGCGACCCGCCCGACTCCTCGGTGACGGTGACCACGTCGCCGGTCTGCGCGATCGTGAGCCGCTCGACCGGGCCGCGCGCGGCGACGTCGATCGTGCCGGTCGTGCCGGCCTCGATGCGGACGTGTCCACGCGCGATGCGCACCTCGACCCGGGGCCGCTCGCCGACCTGGAACGTCTCCTCAGCGCTCACGTCTCGAACTCCCCGGTGACGTGAGTGCCGGGGCCGCCGCGCCGGCGCGCTCGTGAGGACAGCGCCTTGACCACCCACGAGTTGATCGAGTCGCCGAGGTCGTCTGCCTCCTCCTCGATGAGGTGCTTCAGGCTCTCGGGGAGCCGCAGGGTCAGCCGGGCCTCGGCGTCGGCGGCGCCGATGGGGTCGTCGAGGTCGGCCGGTCGGACCCGCAGGCTCGGTTCGCCCTCGACGAGCACGACCTCGACGTCGTGGTCGGGCAGCTGGGCACGCACCTCGGCCGCGGCCTGCTCGGCGAGCTCCGTGGCCAGGCGGTGGACCGCCGGACCGATCGCTGCCGTGAGCGCCTCGACCGCGGCGCCGACCGCCGGGTCGTTGGCGGCGAGGGCCGCCTGGTGCTCGACCGCGGCCTCCAGCTGGGTGGTTGCGGCGCTCAGATCCACGGGTCGCTCCCCCGGTGACGTCGGGGCGACGGGTGCCGGGGTGGGGCGTCCCCGACCGGGCGACGCGGGCCTCGTCCGCGCGCCACGTGGCGCTGCAGGGCCGAGAGGGTGCTGCTCGGGTACATCTCGTCCTCCTCCACGCTCCGGCGTCAGACCGGTGCGGTTGTGATGTCAAGATGATGTCATAGTGGTGCGGCCCTGTCAAGTGGCGTGCAACGGCGACGCCCCGCCGGCGGGGCGGGGCGTCGGTCGAGCGGGTCGCGGCCGTCTAGCCGCTGTGGCCCGTCTCGAGGGTGGGGAGGACCTCCTCGAGCTCCGCGGCGAGCTCCTCCTCGTCCACCGGCGCGGCGACGAACTCCTCGACCATGCGACGGGCGACCTCGTCGCGGTACTGCGCCGGCGGGGACTTCATGAAGTACGCGGAGGCGGACAGCACCGGGCCACCGATGCCGCGGTCGGCGGCGATCTTCGCGCAGCGCAGGGCGTCGATCACCACGCCGGCCGAGTTCGGGGAGTCCCAGACCTCCAGTTTCAGCTCCGCGGAGAGGGGGACGTCACCGAACGCGCGGCCCTCCATGCGGATGTACGCCCACTTGCGGTCCTCCAGCCACGGCACGTGGTCCGACGGGCCGATGTGGATCTGGTCGGCGGGCAGCTCGCGCGCGAGCTGGGAGGTGACCGACTGCGTCTTCGAGCGCTTCTTCGACTCGAGGCGTTCACGCTCGAGCATGTTCATGAAGTCCATGTTGCCGCCGAAGTTGAGCTGGTACGTGCGGTCCACCGTGACGCCGCGGTCCTCGAACAGCTTGGTCAGCAGACGGTGGGTGATGGTCGCGCCGACCTGGCTCTTGATGTCGTCGCCGACGATCGGGACGCCTGCGTCGGCGAAGCGCTCGGCCCAGTCGGGGTCGGAGGCGATGAACACCGGGAGGCAGTTGACGAACGCCACCCCGGCCTCCAGGGCCGCTTCGGCGTAGAAGCGCGCCGCCTGCTCCGAGCCGACGGGGAGGTAGCAGACCAGGACGTCCGCCTCCGTCGCGCGCAGCACGGATGCGACGTCGACCGGCTGCTCCGGCGACTCCTCGACCTGCTCGCGGTAGTACTGCCCGAGCCCGTCCAGCGTCGGTCCGCGCACGACCTCCACCCCGAGCGGGGGGACGTCGGCGAAGCGGACCGTGTTGTTGGGGGGTGCGACGACCGCCTCGGCGAGGTCCCGGCCGACCTTCTTCGCGTCGACGTCGAAGGCGGCGACGAACCGGGTGTCCCCGATGTGGTAGCCGCCGAGCTCCACGTTCATCAGGCCGGGGACGTCGCCGTCGGCCGGAGCGTCCCGGTAGTAGGTGACCCCCTGGACGAGCGAGCTCGCGCAGTTGCCGACGCCGGCGATCGCGACGCGTACCTCGTGGTCGCGCCGGTCAGCCGGCTCGCTGGTGCTACCCGGTCGTTGGCTCATCGGTGCCCTCGCTCCTAGTGGTTGCCCGCCGCGGCCTCGCTCGGCTGTGTCGCTCGCGGCTGTGCCGTCGCCTCCGTCGGGGACGCCTCCTCATCGGTGACGGTCTCGTCCCCACCGTCGTCCGGGGCGGCGACCAGCCGACGCTCGGCCTCCATCAGCTCGTCGAGCCACTCGATGTCGGCGGTGGTCGACTCGACGCCGTGGCGGATCAACGAGCGGGTGTAGCTGTCGATGCGCTCGCCCTCCTCGTGCAGGGAGCGGTGGAGATCGTCCAGCTTCTCCTCGAGGTAGGCGCGCCGACGCTCGAGGAGGTTGAGACGGATCTCGGGTTTGACGTAGCGGAAGAAGGCGAACCGCAGCGGGAACTTCTCCTCCTCCCACGCGCTGGACACCGGGTCCTCGATCAGCTCGAGGAACTCCCGCTCGCCGCGTGGGGTGATGCGGTAGACGTTCTTGCGCCGGGAGGTCTCGTCGGCGTCGAACACCGGCTCGATCGCGCCGCGCTCCTTCAGCTGGCGGAGCGCCGGGTACAGCGAGCCGTAGGAGACCTGCCAGAAGTGCCCGAGCTTCTGCGTCAGCTGCTGCTTGAGCTCGTAGCCGTGCATGGCCTTCTCCTTGAGGAGGCCGAGGATGGCGAGCTCGAGCATGACGTCACCCCAGGTGGTCGCGTCGGCGCCTGATCGGTCGGCGGTGCGGGCCGGTTCCGGTGACCGTCGCC
>CAZADJ010000003.1:0-2374 GCA_964483845.1 uncultured Actinomycetota bacterium
CCGTCGCGGGTCGCGGGTCCGAGCGGCTCCTTGGACATGGTGACGTCCAGGATGCGCAGGCCCTCGGGCCCGCCCTCGTCCTCGGGCCACGCCGAGCGGAGCGCGGCGAGCTGCGACTTGTCCGACGTCCACCCGTCGCACCGGTCGGCGAGGAACGCCTCACGGAGCGTGTCGTTGTCCTCGAAGGTCAGCGGCTCGTAGTCGATGCCGCCTGCGCGGAACTGCGCTTCGAGGTTCAGCTCGGTCGTCGTCCCGGACAGGACGCAGACCGTCGTGTCCTGCATGTCCTCGAGCGCCTGGTAGGGACGGTCCTCGCGGACCATCATCCCCTGGCCGTCGTAGAACGTCGTCACCGCGAAGCTCGCCCCCTCGCCACCGTCACGCGACGAGGTCCAGGTGGTGTTGCGGATGAGGACGTCGATCTCGCGCGCCTGCAGGGCGGTGAACCGCGCCTCGGCGGTCAGCGGGACGAACTCGACCGCGTCGGCGTCGCCGAGCACGGCGGCCGCCACGACCCGGCAGAACTCGACGTCGAAGCCCTCGAAGTCGCCCTCCTCGGTGCGGAAGCCGAAGCCGGGGACCGCGTCGTTCACACCGCAGACGAGGTTGCCGCGGCTCTCGACCTCGTCCAGCGTGCTGTCGCCGTCGTCCGCCTGCGGGGCCGGCTCGTCGTCGACCGCCTCCGGGTCGTCGTCCGTCGGGGGCGGGGCGTCCTCGTCACGCGGACAGGCCGTGAGGAGCAGCGCGAGCGCGCCGAGGAGCGCGATCAGGGACATGGGCAGGGAACGTGGTCTGGCCGCCATGTGGGGCCTCCTTCCTCGAGAGTGCGACACGAAGGTGCCGCCGGCGCCCGGTGCTGGGGACTGGACCCGGGCGGAGCGCCGCGAGCCTACGACAACGGTCGTCGGATGTCACGAGCCCCATGGGTGGACCGCGCGGAACCGGCACCGGCACCGCGACGGCGGGCGGTCGGCGACCCCCCTCGGTCGCTAGCCTGCACCGGGGGCACGGCGAGCCGGTCGGCGGGCGAGCCGGACGGATCCGGACCGACAGGGGCTGTCGTGGCGGAGGGCAGCGATCGACCACGACCGGCCCGCGACCGCGGGTCGGGCCGTCCCCTGTCGCCGCGTGCGGCGCGTTTCGCGGCCGAGACGTCCCGGACCGACCGGCGAGGACGGTTCGGTCGACGTCTGGCGGAGGTCCGGGCCGTCCGACGTCGTCGGGAGCGCCGTCGGCGGGCGGCGGTCGCAGCCGGTGCGACCCTCGGGCTCGTCGGCGTCGTGGTGCTCGGGGCGACCCTCGGGACGGCCGGCGCGCTCGCGGGGGTGGTGGGTCTGACGGGGATCGCGGTCGTCGAGGCCGCGCGCCGTCGGATCGCCGAGCGTCGCGGCGCGGCCGCCTGGGACTGGAAGGCGCAGCGCTACCGGGTGCTCGGCCGACCGGCCGACGGTGTGCGCGGGGCCGACCGCGGTGGATCGGAGCACGGCCGGGGGTTCGCACGGTGGCTCGGCCAGCACCGCGACGCTGCCGACTCCCAGGGGGGCCGTCCTCCTCGAGGATGACGGGAGATCGTCACCGGCGGGGCGCTGACGAACGAGACCACGGTCAGGACCCACGTCTCCCGGGTGCTGTCCAAGCTGGACCTGCGTGACCGGGTCCAGGCGGTCGTCCACGCGTACGAGACCGGGCTCGTCCGGCCCGGGCCCCACGGGTGATGATGGAGGCGAGGTGCCGGACGACCTGGCACCCTGACCGCTGCTGGAGGCACGATGTCCGACGAACCGCCCGTCCTGCTGGACCTCGACGGCACGCTCGTCGACTCCGTCTACCACCACGTGGTCTGCTGGTCGGAGGCGCTCGCCGACCACGGACACGACGTGCCGATGTGGCGGATCCACCGCTCCATCGGCATGGGCAGCGACCGCATGCTGCCGTGGCTGTTCGGTGGTCGCCCCGACGACGCGGACAGCATCGCGGACGGACACACCGACCGCTTCCTCGAGCGCGCGGGCGACCTGCGCCGCACCCGGGGCGCCCTGCGGCTGATCGAGGACCTGGAGGACCGGGGCGTCCCGTTGCTGATCGCGACGTCGGCGGGGTCCGACGAGCGCGAGGCGCTGCTGCGCGCGCTCGGCCGCACCGACCTCCAGATCACCGACGCCACCGACGTCCCCTCGTCGAAGCCGGCTCCCCACCTCGTCGAGGAGTCCGCCGAGGAGGTCGGTGCGCGGCACGGCCGCTCGACCCTCGTCGGGGACTCGCCGTGGGACGCCGAGGCCGCGCGTCGCGTCGGGATCCGCACCATCGCGGTGCGCTGCGGCGGCTTCGGCGACGAGCTGCTCCGCAGCGCCGGCGCGGTCGACGTCGTCGACGA
>CAZADJ010000003.1:2474-5547 GCA_964483845.1 uncultured Actinomycetota bacterium
CGCCCACCGCTCCCCGAGGACCGCCACGACGCATGGTGGTCGTTCGTCGACTGTGTCGACGTGCTCGAGGCCGGTAAGCGTCAGCTGCTCGCGACGTTGCCGAAGGGGCGGGTCGAACCCGCTCCGGTCGGGGTGGGCCTGGACGCCCTCGCTGCGGCGATAGGGGACGCCCGGGAGTGGATGGACGCGTGGCACCTCGACGAGCTGGACGAACCGTGGGGCCGTTGTGATCGTGCGCTCGCCGAGGCTCGTGCGGCGATCCCAGAGGTGCGGCGGACGGCGGCGCAGCCCGGCGAGCTCGACGATCTCATCGCCGCGGTGATGGAGGTGGTCGATCCGCTCGACGCGTTCGCGGACGCCGAGTCGGCGTGGCGGCGTCGGTGGCGGCTGCCGAACGACCGCGACCGCGGGGGCGTCTAGGCGGTGACGGAACGCGGAGGGTCGGTACCCCGCCGCCGTCGACGCATCCTCGCGCTCGCTGTCCCCGCGATCGGCGCGTTGGTCGCCGATCCGATCCTCGGTCTGGTGGACACCGCCGTCGCCGGCCGGCTCGGGCCGGTGCCCCTGGGCGCGCTCGGGCTGGGTGTCGCGGTGCTCGCGACGGTGTCGTGGGTGTTCAACTTCCTCGTCTACGGCACGACAGCGACGGTGGCGCGGGCGGTCGGCAGCGGTGATCGCGAGCGCGCCGGCCGTCGGGTCGTCCACGCCGCGTGGGCCGCGCTCGCGCTGGGTCTCGCCGCCGGCCTCTTCCTCGGGGTGGCGGCGCGGCCGATCGTGAAGCTGCTCGGCACCGTGCCCGAGCTCCTCGATCCGGCCGTCGTCTACCTGCGCATCCGTGCGGTCGGGATCGTCGCGCTGCTGCTGACCTACGTGGGGCACGGCGCGTTCCGCGGCGTCGCCGACACGCGCACCCCGTTGGCGATCGCCGTCGGGGCGAACGTGGTGAACGCCGCGTTGGACGTCGTCCTGGTCTTCGTGTTCGGACTGGGGCTCGCCGGCATCGCCTGGGCGACCGTCGCGGCCGAGTACGGTGCCGTGCTCGCGTTCGCGATCCTCATCCGTCGGGCCGGGGTGCCCCTGCTCGGTCACCGGCGGCCCGACCGTGGTGAGCTCCGGGTGCTCGTCGCGGTCAGCCGCGACCTCTTCCTCCGCACCGGGGCGCTGGTCGCTGCGCTGCTCGCGGTGACCGCCGCCGCCGCGCGCGTCGGTGCGGTGACCGCCGCCGCCCACCAGGTGATCTGGCAGGTCTGGGTCACCGTCTCGTTCGTCATGGACGGGTTCGCGATCGCCGCGCAGGCCCTCGTCGGCACCGCCCTCGGGGCGGGCGACGTCCGTGAGGCGCGCGCGACGGCGCGGACCCTGGCGCGGTGGGGCGTGCTCGGGGGCGTGGCTGCCGCGGCGACGCTGGTCGTCGCGGGTGGACTGGTCCCCCGGCTGCTCACCGACGACGCGACCGTCCTGGGGGTCGTTGCGGCGGCGTGGTGGCTCGCGATGGGCGGACACGTGGTCAACGGTCCCGTGTTCGTGCTGGACGGGGTCCTGATGGGCGCGGGCGACTTCGCGTACCTCCGCAACTGGACCCTCGCGGCTGCGGTGCTCGCCGCGGTCGCCGCGCAGGCGGCGGTCACCGCCGGCGGCGGGTTGCTGTCGCTGTGGGTCGCGGTCCAGGCGATGATGGTGGTGCGGCTGGCGAGCCTCGGCGTGCGGCTGCGCGGCGCGGCGTGGACCACGACCGGGGACCGGCTGCCGGGATCGGGCGGATGAGCCGCGTTCAGCCCTCGGCGAGGGCGTCGCGCACCCGGCCGAGCGCCGCACGGGCGACGGCCAGGTGGGCCGCGGCGCGCTCGACCAGCTCCCGGCTCGTGTCCGCATCGCCGGTGTCCGCAGCGGCCAGCGTCCAGGCCAGCGCCCGGGGGACCGCCCCGGGGATCTCCGCGATCGCCTCCTCGGAGCCGTCCTCCGCCGCGTCACGGACCGCCTCGAGCGCCAGGTCGGGGTCCTCCTGCCAGGCGGTCAGGTCACCGGCGACCGGGTCGTGGAGCACCGCGGTCAACTGGCTGCCGTGGTCGCCGGCCCCGCGCGCCGCCGCGACGGTGCGGTTCAGGACGTCCGCGCCGTCCTCGGGCTCCGAGGAGGGGAGGAAGGGGGCCGTCCCCGGGTCCTCGGGGGCGCCGGCCATCCCCCGCAGCTCGGTCGAAGCGGTGAGCAGCGCGACGGCCCGACCCAGGGCACCGGCCGACGCGGCGCCGCTCGTGGCGGCGTCATCGAGCGCCGCGGCGGCCGCGTCGAGCGGCTCCAGCGCGGCTCCGGTCGCGTCGAGCACCGCCTCGCGGTGCGGCTCCTCGACGTCCTCCTCAGCGGCCGCCGGCGCGTCCTCGTCCGACGCGTCCTCCACGTCGGGCACGCACGCGAACAGCGTGAGGGTGAGGGCGACGGCCAGCAGGCCGCGGGCGACGGGCACGGGGCCTCCCGGTCGGGTTCGGTCGGCGGTGACCGTACCGCGCGGTGTCCCCCCGACCGCCGCTGGAGCAGCTGCGTGTACCTCGGTCACCCGGGGGCGACGGTCGTCGCGCGCAGGGCCGCCCACTCCCCCTCCGTCTCGACCTCCACCGGTCCGGCCCCGGCCGCCCGCAGCGCGTCCCGCGCCCCGTCGAGCCGGGCGACCCCGATCCCGCTGACGATCAAGGTGCGTCGGGCCGCCCCGACCAGCTGGTCGGCGAGGTCGATGACCGTGTCGGTGGTGAGGTTGGCGAGCACGAGGTCCGACGGACCGCCGGCCACCCCGACGGAGCCACGTCGGACCTCGACCGCGACGTCGTTGGCGCGGACGTTGCCACGGGCTGCGGCCACCGCGTCGGGGTCGGTGTCCACGGCGACGACCCGGGAGGCGAGCAGCCTGGCGGCCGCGATGGCCAGGATCCCGCTGCCGGTGCCGACGTCGAGGACGGAGCGACCGCGGAGGTCGCTCCGCTGGAGCGCTCGCAGGCACAGCCGGGTGGTGGGGTGGTGCCCGGTCCCGAAGGCCATCCCGGGGTCGAGGACGATCGTGGTGGCCGTCGGGGACCCTCCCCCG
>CAZADJ010000003.1:5647-16951 GCA_964483845.1 uncultured Actinomycetota bacterium
GAAGGCCATCCCGGGGTCGAGGACGATCGTGGTGGCCGTCGGGGACCCTCCCCCGGCGTCGTCGTGGAGCCACGAGGGGACGACGCGGATGCGACCGACGGTGATCGGCTCGAGCCCCGCGCGCCACTCCGCGAGCCAGTCGCGGTCGGGTTCCACCTCCCACCGACCCCCGGGCGGGACCCGACCCGTCCGCTGGGCGAACCAGCCCACCAGCTCGGTCCGCCCGCCGTGCTCCCGCTCCCACAGGCCGACCGCCCCGGCGCCCATCAGCGCTGCCGCGACGGGCTCGGGGTCGGTGCCGTCGTCGATCGGCACGGTGTACCGGTGGGTGGGATCGACGCGTGGTCACCCCCTCCCGCGGCGGCCGTCGGGGTCGCCCCGCTCGGTCGGACGGCGCACGGCCCCGTGTGACGGGGGGACACACGGGGCCGTCGCACCGGAGCGTGTCCGGCACACGCCCAGCATCGCAGACGCGGGGACCGCTTGTCCAAAGGGGTCCGCGGGCCCGAGCGCGACCGGGCGAGGGACGGTGCGCCCGGGCGCACGGGCCCGCCCCGGCGCTGGGTACGCTCGGCGTCCGACGACCGTCCAGGGGGCCCGCGCGGTGGGCAGCGACCCGATCTGCGTGTTCGCGGCGGACGCCGACCTGGTCCTGGCCCTCGAGGCGGCGTACGGCCCCCCGATCGACTCCTACCTCAACGGGTGGCAGGTCTGGCTCGAGCCGAGCGGCCTGCGTGACGCCGACGACGAGCCGATCGAGTTCGAGCACCGGCTGCACCCGCCGGCCGGCTTCGAGCAGCCGGCCGGCCTGTCGCACCACGACCTGTGGGACGAGGTCGTCACGCAGCTCGCCGACGGCGCCGAGGTGCTCGAGCTCGGGGCGGAGCAGCGTCGGCTCGAGGAGGTGTGGCGCCTGCTCGAGGTGTACCCCGCCTTCGGCCACGAGCTCCGCCCCGACCAGGTCCGCTCGGAGGTCGAGGCTGCGCTCGGACGGCCCGCGCTCGGCGCGGGCCACGTCGACCACGGACGCCTCGGGTCCCGGTGGAAGCGCACGTCGGGCCGTTTCGACCTCGCCGGGGCGCTGCTCGACGAGCTCGGCATCAGCGACTGACGGCGAGCGTCCGGTGGGACCTGCGCGGTGACCGTCCGTAGGCTCGAGCGAACGGTCCCGGGCTCCCCGGAGGCGCTCACCGACCGACGGCCGGCACCGCTACCCTCGCCGTCCGTCGTCCGATCCGTCCCGGAGCCGACGTGGTCCAGCCCCCCGCGATATCGATCGACGGTCTCGTCAAGCGCTACGGCGGGACCGTGGCCGTCGCCGGTCTCGATCTCACCGTCGAGCGCGGCGAGACCTTCGCACTGCTCGGGCCGAACGGGGCCGGCAAGACCACGACCGTCGAGTGCTGCGAGGGCTACCGGCGCCCGGACGCGGGGTCGGTGCGCGTCCTCGGCCTGGACCCGCGCGAGGACGGGACGCGGCTGCGTCCCCGCGTCGGGCTGATGCTGCAGGAGGGCGGGATCTACCCGGCCGCCCGCCCCCCCGAGGTCCTGCGGCTGTTCGCCGCGTTCCACCGCGACCCGCTCGACCCCGGGGACCTGCTCGACGCCGTGGGTCTGGACGGAGAGCGTCGTACGAGGTTCCGCGACCTCTCGGGCGGGCAGAAGCAGCGGCTCAAGCTCGCCGTCGCGCTGATCGGCCGCCCCGAGCTCGTCTTCCTGGACGAGCCGACCGCAGGCCTGGACCCGGCCGCCCGTCGGCGCACCTGGGAGACGATCCGCGCGCTGGCGGCCGGTGGGGTCACGGTCCTGCTCACCACCCACCTGCTGGACGAGGCCGAGGAGCTCGCCGACCGGGTCGGCATCCTCGACCGCGGTCGGCTGGTCGCGCTCGGCACGCCAGACGAGCTGACCCGCGACGCCGGACTGCCGGAGGTCCGCTTCACCGCTCCGGCGGCGCTCGACGTCGGCGCGCTGTCGGTCGCGATCGACGAGAAGGTCGAGGAGACCGCGACCGGCCGCTACGTCATCCACACCGGGGGCACACCGGAGCTCCTGGCCCGGCTCACGGCCTGGTTGCACGCCCACGACCTCCCGCTCGGCGATCTGCAGGCCGGTCGACGCTCGCTCGAGGACGTGTTCCTGCGGCTGACCGAGGACGGCGACGGGTCACCCGGACGGGACCACACTTCGTGAGCGCGACCCCGCTCGAAGCCGCCGAGCTCCGCCCGCCCGACCCACGCGAGCGGCGCACCCCGTTCGTGCGGGCGGTCGCCGCACAGGCCCGGACCGAGCTCGTCATGCTGCTGCGCAGCGGCGAGAGCCTGCTCGCCACGCTCGGCATCCCGCTCGGGATCCTCGTCGTCTTCGCGCTCGTCGGCGACGTCGTGCCGACCGGCGGGAGGGCCACCGTCGACTTCCTCGTCCCGGGGGTGCTGGCGATCTCGGTGATGGCGACCGGTCTGGTGTCGCTCGCCATCGCCACGGCCTTCGAGCGCAAGTACGGCGTCCTGAAGCTGCTCGGTGGCTCGCCTCTGCCGCGGTGGGGGATCCTCGCCGGCAAGTCGCTCGCGGTCGGGGTGGTCATCGTGGCGCAGACGGGCGCCGTGCTGGCGGTGGCGACGGTGGGGCTCGGCTGGTCGCCGACCGCGGCGATCGTGCCGGCCGTGGCGGCGATGCTCGTCGGCACGGTCGCTTTCTGTGCGCTCGGCCTGCTGCTCGCCGGCACCCTCCGTGCCGAGGCGACGCTGGCCCTGTCGAACACCCTGTTCCTCGTCCTCCTCGTCGTGAGCGGGCTCGTCTTCGACGCCGCGGAGCTGCCCGGCCCGGTCGCCGCCGTCGGCGCGGTGACGCCGTCCGGTGCGCTCGGGGAGGTCCTCCGGGCGGCCCTGGGGACGCCCGGCTCGTTCGCGGCGGTCCCGTTGTCGATCCTGGCCGCGTGGGCGGCGGTGCTCGGCGCGCTGACCGCGCGCACCTTCCGCTACGAACCGTGACCGCCGGCGGCCGCCCGGCCCGGCCGGCCGGTTGGCCGGCCCGTGCCCGGCCTTGCTAGGCTCCGCCGCCGACCGGCTACCGTCCCCGCGGCTCCGTGTTCCGCACCGGAACCGCCCGGATCGACCATCACGATCGACCATCACGAGCAGCCCGGGACACGAACGGAAGGGACCTCCACGGTGCGCAGCCAACGGTGGTGGCTCGTCCTCGGCGCCTCCCTCCCCCTGCTGCTCGCGTCCTGCGTCGAGAACGCCGAGCAGCCCCCCGCCGGCGGAGGCTCGCGCCCGCAGGACTTCATCGTCGAGCCGATCGGCCGCTACGCGGTCGAGGTCGACCGGCTGTGGTGGCCGGTGTTCTGGATCGCCGTCGGCGTGTTCGTCCTCGTCATGGGGCTGCTGCTGTACGCGATCCTGCGCTACCGCGAGCGCCCCGACGACGGTGCGGCCGAGCTCCCCAAGCAGGTCCACGGCAACCCGCGCCTCGAGGCCGTGTGGACCATCATCCCCGCGGTGATCCTCGCGATCGTCGCGGTCCCGACGGTCCGGACGATCTTCCTGCTCGCCGACGCGCCCGGTGACGGGTTCGTGATCGACGTCCGTGCGCACCAGTTCTGGTGGGAGTTCACCTACCCGGACCACGATGGTCTCGTCACCGCGAACGAGCTGGTGATACCGACCGGCACCGAGATCGTGCTCCACATGGAGTCCGACGACGTGATCCACAGCTTCTGGGTGCCGAAGCTGACGGGTAAGCAGGACGTGGTCCCCGGACACACGAACACGCTGCGCATGCACACCGACGAGGAGGGCGAGTACCTCGGGCAGTGCGCCGAGTTCTGCGGGCTCTCCCACGCGAACATGCGCGTCCGCGTGCTCGCCGTCCCGCCCGAGGAGTTCGAGGCGTGGGCCGAGCAGCAGTCCCAGCCCCAGGAGCACCCGATCGCCGGAGCCGAGCAGGGCCAGGAGCTGTTCGCCCAGCACTGCACCGCCTGCCACCAGGTGCGGGGGCACCCCGAGCCGGGCGCCCGCGTCGGACCCGACCTCACCTACTTCGCCGACCGCGGGTGGTTCGCCGGCGCGATCTTCCGCAACGACGTCCTCGGGGACGCGGAGGCCGTCCGCGAGTGGATCACCGACGCCCCCAGCAAGAAGCCGATGGAGTGGGACCGCACGCCGCTGACCGGTATGCCGCCGTTCACGGGGCTCACCGACGAGGAGGTCGACGCGCTGATCGGCTACCTGCGGGAGCTGTCGAGCGACGACCCGATCGACCGGCCCGATCCGGTGGCGGAACCGTGATCGCGCGCACCGCGACCCGTCCGCCCCGGGTGGAGCCGGTCCCGATGCCGACCGCGACCGTCCGGGGAGCCGGCTGATGGCGACCGCCGAGCACACCTACGCGCGTGGCGCGACCTTCCGCCGCCCGAAGGCCAAGAGCGGCCTCGTCGGCTGGCTCACCACGGTCGATCACAAGAAGATCGGGATCCTCTACGGGGCGACCGCGTTCGTCTTCCTCCTCCTCGGCGGGGTCAAGGCGCTGCTGATCCGTCTCCAGCTCGCCACCCCCGACGGGACGGTGCTGTCGGCCGACCTCTACAACCAGCTGTTCACGATGCACGGCATCGTGATGATCTTCCTCGTCGTCATGCCGCTCGGCGCGGCGTTCATGAACTACGTGATGCCGATACAGATCGGCGCGCGGGACATGGCCTTCCCGCGGCTGAACGCGATGAGCTACTGGGTGTTCCTGTTCGGCGGCATCTTCATCATGTCGAGCTTCCTGTTCGGCGACGCCCCGAAGGGTGGGTGGTTCGGCTACGCCCCGAACTCCACCTTCGCCTTCAACCCCGGCCCCGGCATGACCTTCTACGCGGTCGGCCTGCAGGTGCTCGGGATCGCGTCGCTGGGCTCGGCGGTCAACTTCATCGTGACCATCCTGAACCTGCGCGCCCCCGGGATGACGCTGCTGCGCATGCCGGTGTTCACCTGGATGACGCTCGTCACCGCGTTCCTGCTGCTGTTCGCCCTCCCGGTGCTCGCGGTCGGCCTGTTCGAGCTCACCACCGACCGGCTGTTCGGGACGAACTTCTTCAACGTCGCCGCCGGCGGTGATCCGCTGCTCTGGCAGCACCTGTTCTGGATCTTCGGGCACCCGGAGGTCTACATCATGATCCTGCCGGCCTTCGGGATCATCTCCGAGACCCTGCCGGTGTTCTCGAAGAAGCCGCTCTTCGGGTACGCGGCGGTGGTGTTCGCCGGGGTCGCGATCGCGTTCATCGGCTTCGGGGTCTGGGCGCACCACATGTTCGCCGCGGGCCTCGGTCCGGTCGCCAACACCGGGTTCGCGCTGTCGTCGATGGTCATCGCGGTGCCGACCGGGATCAAGATCTTCAACTGGGTGGCGACGATGTTCGGCGGTCGGCTCGTGCTGAACGCCGTCATGCTGTTCTCGATCGGGCTCGTCGCACAGTTCACCATCGGTGGCCTGTCCGGCGTGACCCACGCGATCGCGCCGCACAACTACCAGCAGACCGACTCCTACTACATCGTCGCCCACTTCCACTACGTCCTGTTCGGTGGCGGCATGTTCGGCATGTTCGCCGGGATCTACTACTGGTGGCCGAAGGCCTTCGGACGGGTCCTGAACGAGGCGCTCGGCAAGTGGAACTTCTGGACGATGTTCGTCGGCTTCAACCTGACCTTCTTCCCGATGCACTTCGCCGGGCTCTGGGGCCAGCCGCGCCGTACCTACACCTTCCCGTCCGGGATGGGGTGGGACCTGGTCAACATGATGGCGACGGTCGGGTCGTTCGTGATCGCGGTCTCGGTGCTCATCTTCATCTGGAACGTGATCAGGACGCAGACCTCTGCGCCGCCCGCCGTCGGCGACCCGTGGGACGGGCGGACGCTGGAGTGGGCGATCCCGTCGCCGACGCCGGAGCACAACTTCGCTGAGGTGCCGGTGGTGCACACCCGCGACGAGTGGTGGCACCGCAAGTACGAGGAGGACGAGGAGGGCCGGCCGGTCGCGGTCCCCGCCGGGGCCTCGACCGACGCCGACGACCACCCGAGGACCGCCGAGGAGGCCGGCGTCCACCTGCCGGACCCGTCGTACTGGCCGTTCGTCTTCGCGACCGGGATCCTGATCCTCTCCTACGGGCTCGCGTTCCTGCGGCCCGACGGGCCGACCGGCGGCTGGGGCGCGACCGGGATCGCCGGGATGGTCCTCGGCGGGATCGTGATGCTGTTCGGCTTCTACGGCTGGGTCTTCGAGCCGCTCGAGGAGGGCCACGGCGAGCTCGCCCACGGGCCGGCCGACGGTGGGGCATCCGAGACACCGGTCCGCGGCTGACCGCCGGGAGGAGATGACCGTGGCGCAGGCAGAGACCCACACGGGCGGGGCGCACGACACCTCGCTCGGGCTGGACAGCCGCAAGCTCGGGATGTGGATCTTCCTCGCGTCCGAGTGCATGTTCTTCGGATCGCTGATCACCACCTACCTGCTGTACCGGGACCGCACCGGCGCGGGCCCCGGGCCCGCGGACATCTTCGACATCCCGTTCACGTCGGTCAGCACCTTCATCCTGTTGATGAGCTCGCTCACGATGGTGCTCGCGCACAACGCGGCCCTGCGCCGCGACGCCGCGGTGATGCGCCGGTGGCTCGTGGCCACCGCGATGCTCGGGGGCATCTTCCTCGGCGCGCAGCTGTTCGAGTACATCCACTTCTTCCTGGAGGGGATGACCTTCTCGACGAGCCCGTTCTCGTCCGCGTTCTTCCTCCTGACCGGCTTCCACAAGATCCACGTCGCGGTCGGGATGCTGATGCTGCTGACCCTGGCGGTGATGTCGAAGATGGGCCGACTGCCGCTCGACGACGACGTCCGCGTGGACATGATCGCGCTGTACTGGCACTTCGTGGACATCATCTGGATCATCATCTTCACCTTCATCTACCTCATCCCCGTCGAGGTCGGTTGAGGACGGCCCGGCCTGGACCCGCAACGACCCGCGAGGAGCGTCGATGACCGCGACCGAGGCGCAGGCGACCACCCCGGAGCAGCACGATGAGCACGCCGGGGACCACCCGACGATCCGCGAGTACGTGAACATCGCCGTCATCCTCGCGGTGATGACCGCGCTCGAGGTCTCGGTCCACTTCGTGGAGGTCCCGGACTGGCTCGCGTTCTGGGGCCTGGTCGTGCTCGCGATCGCCAAGTTCGCGATCGTCGCCGGCTACTACATGCACCTGAAGTTCGACGCGAAGATCTTCACGCGCATGTTCGGCTTCGGGATCGTGCTCGCGTGCGTGGTCTTCGCCCTGTTCCTCGTCATCACGATCTTCGGGACCCCCGGTGGGGCGGCCGGCGCCGGGGTCGGCGGGTAGACGATGATCGTCGCCCTCCCGCCGGCCCCGGACGTGGGGATCCACCTCCACCCCGAGGTGATCGCCGTCACCTCGGTGCTGCTCGTCGGGTACTTCTACGCGCTGCACCGCTGGGGCCCGCTGTTCCACCCGCGGCCCGACGATCCACCGGCGACCCGCAAGCAGAAGGCGCTGTTCGTCTCGGGCGTCGTGACCTACCTCGTGGCGGTGGGCTGGCCGCTCCACGACATCGCCGACTACTACCTCTACAGCGGCCACATGGCCCAGCACGTCCTGCTCGGCTACCTGGCGCCGCCCCTGCTGCTGCTGGGCACCCCGGAGTGGCTCGGTCGTCTGGTGCTCGGTCGTGGCGCGGTCGGTCGTGCCTACCGACGGCTGACCCGGCCGCTGATCGCCGCGGTCCTCGTCAACGTCGCGATCGCGTTCATCCACTGGCCGCTGGTGGTCGAGTGGATGGTCTTGAACGAGCTCTTCCACGTCGCCACGCACCTCCTGCTGTTCGGCACCGCGCTGCTCGCGTGGTCGGTGCTGTGGAGCCCGCTGCCGGAGGTGCGCGACCGGCTCGGCGACCCCGGCAAGATGCTGTTCGTCTTCGCGATGACGCTGCTCCCCACCATCCCGGCGTCCTTCCTGACCTTCGGGGAGACGCCCCTGTACCCGGTCTACGCGGAGACCCCGAACCTGTACGGGCTCTCGCCGCGCGACGACATGCAGCTGGCCGGCCTCATCATGAAGTCCGGCGTCGGGCTCGTGCTCTGGATCGTCATCGCGGTGATGTTCTTCCGCTGGGCACGTCGCGAGGGCGCGCTCTCACCCGGCGGTGGGCCGCCCGCCGGCGGGGTGGACGTGCCCGCGTCGACCGCCCCCGGCCCGGCGGCGCCCGACGACGGCGGCGACCGCGGTGACCGTCCGCCACCACCCCATCCCGACCCCGGAGCCTGACCATGAGACCTGACGTCCGCGAACGGCTCTTCCTGCCGCTGGTCGTGCCGCTGCTGCTGGTCGGTGCGATCCTCCTCGGCGTCTTCGCGCTCGCGATGCTCTTCCTCCACAACACCTACGCGGTCGCCCTCACGCTGGCGATCGTGATCGGCGCCGGTGTCCTCGCCTACTTCGGGTTCGAGGCCGCGGGCGGCGAGCAGATGACGCGCGCGAAGCGTGCCGTCGTCGTCCTCGCGCTCGCCGTCCCGATCGGGCTCGGCGTGCTCACCGCCACCGACGTGATCGCGGTCGAGGGCGAGAAAGGGGTGGAGGCCGAGCCGCACTTCGCGGCGCCCGAGGGTGCGCCGGTCGTGGTCGCCGACAACATCGACTTCGGGGTGCTCGACCCGGAGACCGACGAGATCGACTGGGACGACGTCACCGTCACGCTCTCCGCTGCGGAGGATGCGTCGGTCCTCGTGTTCCGCAACGATGACGAGGGCGTCCCGCACGACATCGACGTGTTCGAGACCGAGGACGCGATGAACGAGGCGCGTGAGGACGAGCGCGTCTTCGACGGTGAGATCATCCAGGGGCCGAGCCAGACCACCTACGAGTTCGAGACGCCCGAGTCGGGCGAGTACCCGTTCCACTGCTCGGTGCACCCGCAGATGACCGGCACGGTCACCGTCGAAGAGGGATAGCCGTCGACCGACGCTCCCGCGGGACGGCGGTCACGTGGCGGCGGGCCGGAGATCGAGGCGCCGCAGCAGCTGCGCGTTCAGGGCGACGATGACCGTGGACAGGCTCATCAGCGCGGCGCCGACCGCCGGCGCGAGCACGAACCCGATCGGCGCGGCCACCCCCGCGGCGAGCGGTATCGCGGCGACGTTGTAGCCGGCGGCCCAGACGAGGTTCTGGCGCATCTTGCGGTACGCGGCGTGGGACAGGCGCACGACCGCGACCACCCCGCGGGGGTCGTCGTCGGCCAGGACGATCCCGGCCGACTCCATCGCCACGTCGGTGCCGGCGCCGATCGCGATGCCGACGTCGGCCCGGGCCAGGGCGGGCGCGTCGTTCACGCCGTCACCGACCATCGCGACCCGTTCGCCGCGGTCCTGCAGCTCGCGCACGGTCGCGTCCTTGTCCTCCGGCAGCACCTCGGCGAAGACCTCGTCGATCCCGAGGTGGGCGGCGACCGTCTCGGCGACAGGGCGGGCGTCGCCGGTGATCATCACCACCCGGACGCCCCGGCGCTGGAGCTCCGCGACCGCGGCGGCCGACTCCGGACGCACCTCGTCCTCGAGCGCGAACGCACCGACCACCTCGCCGTCGGCCAGGACGTGGATCACCGCGGCCCCCCGATCCGACCAGGCGGCGGTCGTGCGCGCGAGCTCGGGAGGCGGGTCGACGCCCTCTTCGCGGAGCAGGGACGGACCACCGACCGCGACGGCGGTGCCGTCCACGTCGGCGCGCACCCCCCGACCGGGGAGCGTCTCGGAGGAGGCGGCGTCCGGGACCTGCCCGAGCCGGTCCGAGGCGGTCGCGACGATCGCCCGGGCGAGGGGGTGCTCGCTGTCACGCTCGGCGGCACCGGCCAGACGGAGCAGGCGCTCCTCGTCACCGTCGATCGCGGCGAGGTCGGTGACACCGTGCTCGCCGCGGGTCAGCGTCCCGGTCTTGTCGAAGAGCACCGCGTCGATCTGGCGCATCCGCTCCAGCGCGAGGCGGTCGCGGACCAGGATCCCCTGCCGGGCCGACATCGACGTGGACAGCGCGACCACGAGCGGGATCGCGAGCCCGAGGGCGTGCGGGCAGGAGATCACCAGGACGGTCACCGTCCGGGTCACCGCGTCGTCGGGACGTCCGAGCACGAACCACACCACGGCGGTGACGACCCCGGCGCTGACGGCGACGAAGAACAGCCACGCCGCCGCGCGGTCGGCGAGCCGCTGCGCCCGCGAGCCCGAGGACTGCGCCTCGGCGACGAGGCGCTGGATGCCCGCGAGGGCGGTGTCGTCACCGGTCGCCTCCACCCGGATCCGCACCGCCGACCCGACAGCGACGGTCCCGGCGACGACGCGCTCGCCCTGCTCCCGCCCGACCGGACGGGACTCGCCGGTGATCATCGACTCGTCGAACTCGCCGGCCCCGGCGACGATGGTGCCGTCCGCGGGGACGCGCGCGCCGGGTCGGACGAGCACGACGTCGCCGGTCCCGAGTGCGGCGATCGGCACGGACTCCGTCCCGCCGTCGTCGGTGACACGCTCGGCGTCCTCGGGGAGCAGCTCAGCGAGCGCCTCGAGCGCGCCGCGGGCCTGGCCGACGGCACGCATCTCGACCCAGTGGCCGAGCAGCATCACGGTGATCAGCGCGGCCAGCTCCCACCAGAAGTCCAGGCCGAGCAGGCCGACCTCGGTGAGCACGCTCGCGACGAAGGCGACGACGATCGCGAGCGAGATGAGCAGCATCATCCCCGGCTGACGCCGGCGGAGCTCGGACCACGCGCCCTCGAGGAAGACCCGCCCGCCGTAGGCGAACACGACGGTCCCGAGCACCGGGGCGATCAGGTCCCCGCCCGGGACCGCCGGCGGGGTGAACCGTAACCACTCGCCGACCATCGGGCTGTAGACGACGATCGGGACGGTGAGGGCGAGGGTGATCCAGAACCGGCGCCGGAAGACATCCGCGTGGTCGTGGTGGCCGTTCCCGTGGCCGCCCCCGTCGTGGGTGTCGTGTCCGTCCGGTCCCACGGCACCTCCTCGACCGGGCCATCATACCCCCAGGGGGTATATGTGCAAGCCGAGGATCCGGATGCACGCTGCTGAGGTCCCATCCGCGGGCGCGGAGCAGCATCGATCCGTCACGCCGCTGTCCGGACCGAGGTCCCCGGGGACCCCGCGGAGCGGCCGGCCTCGGTCGGGTACGGACCGACGCCCGCGGTCAGGCGATGAGCGCGTCGATCGCCGCCGCGGTGAACAGCAGCGCGAGGTAGACGATCGAGTAC
>CAZADJ010000003.1:17051-36272 GCA_964483845.1 uncultured Actinomycetota bacterium
GAGCGCGTCGATCGCCGCCGCGGTGAACAGCAGCGCGAGGTAGACGATCGAGTACGAGAAGAGCCGCATCGCGCGCTCGACGGTCGGGTCGCGTCGCAGGCGGTGGGCGAGGACGAGCCAGGCGCCGTTCAGCCCCGCGGCGGCGAGGAGGTACAACAAGCCGGCGGCGCCGATCGGGAAGTACAGCATGGTGACCGCGAGGAGCAGGTAGGAGTACAGGAGGATGTGGCGGGTCGCCTCCTCGTTGCCGTGCGTCACCGTCAGCATCGGCAGGCCGGCCGTCGCGTACTCGTCGCGGTACTTCATCGCGAGCGTCCAGAAGTGCGGCGGGGTCCAGTAGAAGACGACCGCGAACAGGGCGAGCGCGGGCAGCTCGATCGTCCCGGTGACCGCCGCCCAGCCGGTCAGGACCGGGACGCAGCCGGCAGCGCCGCCGATCACCACCGCCTGGTTCGTGCGCCGTTTCAGGCCGAGCGTGTACACGAGGACGTAGAACGCGACCGCCGAGGTGGCCAACGCCGCCGCGAGCAGGTTCACGAGCAGTGCGAGCCAGACGAAGCCCGAGACGCCCAGGGCGGTGCCGTAGGCGAGCGCCGCGCGCGGGCTGATCACGCCCTGGGGGAGCGGCCGCAGGCGGGTCCGCCCCATGACCTCGTCGATGTCGCGGTCGAGGTAGTTGTTGAAGGTGTTGGCGCTCGCGGCGCTCAGCGTCCCGCCGATCAGCGTCGCGGCGACGAGCGACGTGCCGGGCCATCCGTCCGCCGCGATCACCATCGACGGCACGGTCGTGACGAGCAGCAGCTCGATGATGCGCGGCTTCGTGAGCCTGACGTACGCCCGGACGCCCGCGCCGATCCCCCGCCGCACCCCGGTCGCCTCCGCCGTCCCGGCGGTCACGACGTGACCTCCGCCGCGTCGAGGGTCGGGGAGGGGCGTGGCTCGACGGAGGCAGCTCCCAGGTCGACCCGACGGGCCAGCGCGGTCGCGGCGACCACCGCGATCCAGGTGAGGCTCGCGACGAGGATGTGCGCGACGACGAGGCCGGTGATCGTCACCTGCGTGAAGACGTGGGCCGCTCCGAGCCCGATGTTGACCAGGAACAGCGCGAACCCGCCGTGGACCAGCATCGTCTCCGGCCGGGGGCGCCCGCGCCGGACGCCCTGGAACGCGAGCCACCCGAGCAGCAGGAAGGTCGCCGCGGCCACGACGCGGTGGGCGAAGTGCAGCGCCACCACGGTCGAGCCGAAGTCCGGCACGAGACGGCCGCCCACCAGCGGCCACCCGCCCACGTACTGGTCGTGCACCGTCGCGCCCAGGACGATCGTGAGGAGGATCCCGGCCGCGCCGACGCCGAGCAGCCGCCACCATCCCGGGCCGGAACGGTCCCTGCGCACCGGGTGGCGACCACCGGCGAAGGCCGCCTCGACCGCGACGAACGCGAGCAGGCCGAGCACGACCATCGCGACCGTCAGGTGGACGGCCACCAGATCCGCGTCCAGGTGCGTGATCACCACCGCGGCCCCGAGCCCGGCCTGGCCGAGGATCGCGACGAGCGCCGCCGCGGCTCCCGTGAGGAGGCCACGCTCACCTCGGTGCCGGCGCCACGCGGTCCACACGACGGCGATCACCAGCAGCACGCTGATCGCCGCGAACCACCGGTGGGTCCACTCGACGACCATGTGGAACTCCCACCGCGGCAGCAGGCCACCGAGCGCGCCGTCCTCGCACAGCGGCCAGCGGTCGGCGCAGCCGAAGCCGCTGCCGCTGCCGCGGGTGAACCCGCCGATCGCCACGAGGACGACGGTGGCGCCGAGCGTGACGTTGGCGAGACGCTGGAGTCGTGGCACGGTGTCGGGTCCTCGCGAGCACGTGGGATCCGCGGGGGAGGCTACCGTCCGAGCGACCCCCGCTCGTAGCCGGGGAGGGACGGACAGCGCGGAGGTCCGGTATGGACGCGCTCGGCGACGTCCCGGGTAGCCGGGCCGGACAGCCGCCGCTGCGCGTCGTCGTCCTCGCCGACAGCTTCGCCTTCACCGATGACGCCGGACCGCAGCTCCCGGACGCGCCTCACCTCTTCCCCAACGTGGCCTGCGACCGACTCGGGGTCCGGCTCGATCGCGCGGTGCGGCGCAGCGTCGTCGCCCGTCCCGGCTGGGGCGTACGCGACGTCTGGACGGCGCTGACCAAGGACCGCCACCTCGCGTTCGAGGTGGTCGCCGGTGCGGACGCGCTCGTGCTGGCCGTCGGCAGCTACGACCACCTGCCGGCGGGCGTGCCGGCGCCCGTGGACGCGCTCGTCCCCTACGTCCGCCCGGCGCCGGTCCGACGCGGTCTGCGCCGCGTGCTGAGACGCGCGAACCCCGTGCTCATCCGGCTCACCGGCGGGCGGCTCCCCCGCGTCGCGACGGGTGAGTTCCGACGGCTGTACGCGGCGATCCTGCTCCAGCTCCGGGGGCTGGCCCCGGGCGCGGCGGCGGTGGCGCTCGGCCCGGCGGGACAGTCCGCGGGCCACTGGGCCGGGCGCAACCCCCACCTCGACGAGCGCGAGGAGCTCCAACTGAGGCTCGCCCGGCGGCAGGGGTTCGCGACCGTGCCCTGCCGACCGCTGATCGCCGGCCACCGCGAACGCCTCAACCCGGACGGTATCCACTGGCCGGCCGCCGCCCATCACGCCGTGGGGACCGCCGTCGCGGACGCGCTGGTCGCCCAGCTCCGCGGCGACGCGCCCCGTCCGCCCTCCGCCTGGGACGAGGTGTCCGAGTAGGGTCGGGTCCCCGGAGCGGAGCCACCCATGAGCCCTGTCGACGTCGGCGTCCAGCTCTGGCCGGAGCACACCTCCGTGGCCGCCCTGCTCGAGGCGGCGGAGCGCGCGGAGGCCCTCGGCGTCGGTTCGATCTGGCTCTGGGACCACTTCTTCCCCATCACGGGGGACCCGGACGGGCGCCACCTCGAGGGCTGGACCCTGCTGGCGGCGCTCGCCGAGCGGACCGAACGTCCCCGCCTGGGGGTGCTGGTGACGTCGGTCGCCTACCGCAACCCGGACCTCCTCGCGGACATGGCCCGCACCGTCGACCGGATCGCCGGCGGGCGGGTGGTGCTCGCGGTCGGCGCCGGCTGGTCGCAGCGCGACCACGAGGAGTACGGGTTCGAGCTCCTCGAGCCGCGTGACCGCCTCCGCCAGCTCGAGGACGGGGTCCGACGCATCCGCGCCCGCATCACGCGGCTGGACCCACCACCCGCGGGCGACCTGCCCCTGTTGATCGGCGGCGGCGGTGAGCGGGTCACGCTCCGCATCGTCGCCGAGCACGCCGACTGGTGGAACACGTTCGGTCCGGCCGAGGACTGGGCGCACAAGAACGCCGTCCTCGACGACTGGTGCGAGCGGGTCGGCCGCGACCCGGACGAGATCACGCGCACGGCGCTCCTCCAGACCGACGCGGACCTCGCGGACGTGGACGGGTTCGTCTCGGCCGGAGCCACCCACCTCATCGTCGGACGTCCCCACCCCTACGAACTCGACGTCGTCGGGGAGGTACGGGACCGGGTCGCGGGCTGACCACATCCGGCGGTCGCGCGCACGGTCCGGCTCAGGTCGGGTCGGTGTCGCCCCCCGCGGCGTCGGCGGCTTCGTGGAGCGGGTCGTCGGGCATCGGCTCGACCTTCGGCCGTGAGCGTCGGCGGCGCCGCTCGGGGACGAGATCCCGCATCTCCTCGAGTCTGCCGAAGCAGAGCAGTCGATCGCCGGCCTCGAGCGTCCGGTCGCCCTTCGGGTTCGGGATCACCTTGGTCCCGCGGGTGAGGGTCAGGACCGTGATGTCCCGGTCGCGGAGGCCCGAGCCGGCGATGGTCCTGCCGAGGATGTGCGCACCGTCGCGGACGAGCAGCTCGGCGACGCCGTAGCCGGTGCTGACCGTGAGCCGCTGGCGCACGTCGAGCTCGGGGAAGGCGACCTGGTTGGCGACGTAGTCGACGATCGCGCCGGCGATGTCGAGTCCGGTCGCCGTCTCGATCCCCTCCAGGCCCGGCGAGGAGTTCACCTCCATGACGAGCGGCCCCTCGTCGCTCTCGAGCAGGTCGACGCCGGCGATCCGCAGCCCCATGATCTGCGCGGCCTGCACCGCCACCCGCTGGTACTCGTCGTCCAGCTCGACGACCTCGGTCGTACCACCACGGTGGACGTTCGAGCGGAACTCGTCACCGATCGCGCTGCGTCGCATCGCGGCCACGACCCGGTCACCGACGACGAGCGCACGGACGTCCCGGCCCTTGCTCTCCGCGATGAACCGCTGGATGAGCACGTTCTGACGGGTGCTCTGCAGCGTCTCGATCACCGCCTGAGCGACCTTGTCGTCCGGCGCGAGGATCACCCCGATGCCCTGCGTGCCCTCGAGGAGCTTGATCACCACCGGCGCGCCCCCGACCCGCTCGATCGCCGGCGGGACGTCCGCCCGGTCGCGCACGAACGTGGTGGCCGGGATGCCGACGTCGTGGCGGGACAGGATCTGGATCGAGCGGAGCTTGTCGCGGGAGTTGGCGATGCCGGCGGCGGTGTTGGGGGTGTAGACGTCCATCTGTTCGAACTGACGCACGACCGCGATGCCGAAGAACGTGATCGACGCGCCGATGCGCGGGATGATCGCGTCGTAGTCGGGCAGCGGCCTGCCACGGTACTGCAGGTCGGGTTCGTCACCGGTGAGGTCGATCGCGAACCGCAGCGTGTTCAGCACCCGGACGGTGTGACCGCGCTCCTCCGCGGCGGCCACCAGCCGTCGGGTGCTGTAGATCTTCGGGGCCCTCGAGAGGATGCCCAGCGTGATCGCCGCCATCGTGGTGGGTGCCCCCGGCCGTCCGTGGTCGCGTCGTGTGTCCCCGCCACCCTAGGACGCCCCTGCGCCGACGGTCCGTCCGGCGGACCGACCGTCGGCCTGGGATCAGGCGGGCCGCACCATGTCCGCGGCCTGCTCGTCGGTGAGCTCCATGTCGTGGGTCTCGCGGGCGTGCTGCTGCGCCCGCGAGATCAGACCGCTCTCGTCGGTGTCACGCAGCACGGCGCCGCACGGGCACTCGATCAGCTTCTCCATCTTCCGTCCTCCGTCCTCGTTCCGGATCCTGCCGGATGGTGACGCCCGTGACGGTAGGTTCCGCGTCGTGGCGGCAGGTTGGGACCACCTTGGCAGCACCACCGGTGCGGCTGTACCTCACCGGGCGTCTCGTCGTCGAGGGGCCGGAGGGGGTCGCCGACGCGACGACCCTGCCCGGCCGGCAGGGGGTCCGTGCCGTCTGCGCACTCGGACTCGCCGGCAACAGCCCGTTGCGGCGGGAGCAGCTCGCCGTGGCGCTCTGGGAGGACGACCCGCCGCCCTCGTGGGACAACGCCCTGAGCGCCGTCGTCAGCAAGGTCCGCACCGCGCTAGGCGAGATCGGACTCGACCCGGCGACCGTCCTGCCGGTCGTCGGTGGCTGCTACGAGCTCCGCCTGCCGGCGGGGAGCTGGATCGACGTGGAGGTCGCGCGTAACCGCCTGGACCGTGCGGAGGGGGCGCTGCGGGCCGGGGACGCCGACACGGCGTGGAGCGAGGCGACGGTCGCGACCTCGGTCCTGCGCCGCCCGCTGCTCCCGGGTGAGGAGGGCGACTGGCTCCGCACCGCCCGCGAGGACCTCCGCGACGCCCACGTGCGTGCCCTGCAGGTGGTCGCGTCCGCGTGGAAGGAGAAGGGCCACGGCGGACTCGCGGTGCGCGCGGCGCGTGAGGCGGTGCGACTCGCTCCGTACCGCGAGTCCTCGCACCGGGTGCTGATGCAGGCCCACCTCGCGGCCGGGGACCGGGCGGAGGCGGTGCGCAGCTACGAGGAGCTGCGGCGGCTGCTGCGGGACGAGCTCGGGATCGAGCCGTCGCGGGAGACGGAGGCCGTGTACCTCGCGGCCCTGCAGGAGCCCTGACCGGTCGTCACCCGGATCCGTCGAAGCCCTCGGGGAGCACGACGTCGCCGTCGACGAGCCGGTAGTGGATCCGCCAGTGGTAGTAGGCGTGGTACGTGCGCTCGTCGGCGCGCATCACGTCGGCGTACGCGAGGATGGCGTCGACGTAGTTCTCGCGGCGGTTGTAGGCGAAGACGGCCGAACGCATGTCGTCGGGCGCGCCGTGGTCGACGAGGTAGCGGGCGGCCGCCCGGATCGCGTCGTGCGGGTCGTCGATGTCGCCCTCGCCCCAGTGGTCCCACGTCGCCGGCATGAACTGCATCGGACCGCGCGCGCCGGCCACTGAGACCCCCCGGATCCGGCCCATACGCGTCTCGACGAGGTGGATCGAGGCCAGCACCTCCCAGTCGACTCCGTACTCCTCGGCCGCCGAGCGGTAGTAGCCGAGCAGCTCGTCGGGCGGCGGCGGTTCGACGACGCGCCACTCGGGCAGCTCCTCGCGCGGCTGGGTCATCTCGCGCAGCTGCGCGGTGGCGTGCAGGTTCGCGTCGAACGCCCCGTGCAGCTCGGCGGGGAGCGCATCGCGGGCGACGTCGCGCCAGCCGGGGTTGGTGACGAGGTCCCGGTAGGCCTGCTGTTGCGTCCACGCCCAGGCGCGGAGCTCGTCCTCGGGGATCGTCTCGTCGCGGATCGCCCGCTCGGCGGCGGCGAGCTGCTCGGCGAGCTCGTCGGCGTCGGTGAAGGGCTGCGCGGGGATCGGGCGGCCGTCGGCGGCCTCGCGCTCGTGCCGCGGCACCGGCGCCGCCCGCGGGGTGGAGGGCGCCGCCTCCCTCTCCGCCGTCGGCGTCACCGTGGGGCTCGGCATCGTCTCGGAGGCGCCGGGATCGTCCGGCGCGGTGCCCCCGCAGCCGGCGAGGCCGATCACGCCGGCGGCGAGGAGGACGGCGAGGTGCGGGCGGGTGCCTGTGCGCATGAACGACCGAGGCTACCGCCGTCCCACGGGGCGACGGCGGGCCCCGCGACCACCCGGCCCGGGGCCGCGTCGCGGTCGGGTTCCGCGACATCGGAGTGGTCCCCGAGCGGAGGTGACTAACGTGCGCCGTCCGGCATCCGAGGGGCCCTGTGCTCGAACCGCTGACCGAACACCACCTCCTGCTCTTCTGGGCGCAGTTCGCCCTGCTGTTGGCCGTCGCCCGCGGCATGGGCTACCTGTTCCGCCGCGCCGGGCAGCCGTCGGTGGTCGGCGAGCTCGGCGCCGGCCTCATCCTCGGACCGTCGGTGTTCGGACGGTTCCTCCCCGAGCAGGCCGGATGGCTCTTCCCCGGTTCGGGGCTCGGGAGCGCCCCCATCCTGACGGTCGCGTGGGTGGGTGTCGCGCTGTTGTTGGTGGAGACCGGCTTCGAGACCGACCTCGGCCTCCTCCGGCGTCTCGGGAGGAAGGCCGCGGCGGTGTCGGTCGGCAGCCTGGTCGTACCGATGGCCATGGGCTTCGCCCTCGGGTGGTTCATGCCGGCGAGCCCGTTCATGGGCGAGGCGGCGTCGCGCTTCACCTTCGCGGCGTTCATCGCGGTGGCGATGTCGATCTCGGCGCTACCGGTCGTGGCCCGCATCCTCACCGAGCTGGACCTCATGCGGCGCAACATCGGGCAGGTGACGGTCGCCGCGGCGATGGTCAACGACCTCGTCGGTTGGGTGCTCCTCGGGACGCTGGTCGGGATCGTCACCTCGGGTGCGCTGGCGGTCGGACAGAGCCTGATCACCGTGGGTGCGGTCGTCCTGTTCTTCGTCTTCGCCTTCACCATCGGGCAGCGCCTCACGGACCGTGCGTTGCGCATCGCACGCCAGGTCAGCGCTGGTCTGAGCGGTCCCCTGACGACGACGTTCATGGTGGTGCTGATCGCCGCGGTGATCACGCAGGCGATCGGGGTGGAGGCCGTCCTCGGAGCGTTCGTCGCCGGGATCGTCCTCGGCCGCTCGCCGTACCAGCGTGACGAGGTGCGGCGGCTCATCGAGCTGATGAGCGCGGCCGTCTTCGCGCCGATCTTCTTCGCGACGGCGGGGATCTACGTCGATCTCGGGTCGATCGCGTCCCGGTCGGGGGTGCTGTGGGCCGTGGCCATCATCGTCGTCGCCAGCGTCGGCAAGCTCGCCGGCAGCTACGCGGGGGCGCGCCTCGGCGCGATGTCCCACGGCGAGGGCCTCGCGCTGGGCGTGGGTCTGAACGCACGCGGCGCGATGGAGATCGTGCTCGCGACGATCGCGTTCGCGGTCGGGGTGTTCAGTCAGGACGCCTACACCCTGATCGTCCTCATGGCGATGGCGACCTCGCTGATCGCCCCACCGCTCCTGCGGCGCACGCTGCGCGACGTCCGTCCGGAGGGCGAGGAAGCCGGCCGGCTCGAGCGGGAGGAGATCCTGGCCACCAGCGTCATCGCCTCGACGGCACGGGCGCTCCTACCGACGCGCGGTGGCCAGAACTCGCGGCTGGCTGCCGACGCCCTCGATCTGTTGCTGCAGCCGGACGCGTCCATCTCCGTCCTGACCGTCCACGACCCGTCACGGCCGGAGGCCGACTGCAGCTGTCAGGAGGTCCTGGACGGTGTCTGGGAGGAGGATCCGGACCGGCCCGTCGAGCGGCGCCGGATCGACGGGAGCGATGCCGCTGCGGCCATCCTCGACGAAGCGGAGCTCGGCTACGGGCTGGTCGCCCTCGGCGTCACCGAGGAGTTCCGCGAGACCCACGAGCTGTCGAACGTCCTCCGTCAGCTGATATCGCGGACCCCCGTCCCGCTGCTGCTGGTGCGACACGGGACCGATCCGCAGGCGGGTATCTCCGGTAGCCGACGCATCCTCGTGCCCGCCACCGGGGTCCGCCACGGTCGCGCCGCCGAGGAGGTCGGTGCGGTCCTCGCCGCCCGCCTGGACGCGCAGCTGGATCTCGTCCACGTCGTCGCCAGGAGCGACCGGGAGGAGCAGACGCGACGACCCCGGTCCCCGCTGGTGCTCGCCTCCCGCTCGAGCGCCGTGGATGCCGCGCAGTCGCTGCTGCAACAGGCGATCGGACGCGCGGAGCGGTTCGGAGCACCGGTCGCGCGCGGCATCGTGGTCACGGGTGCGGCCGCCTCCGAGGAGCTGCTGGCAGCGGGACGGGACCTGCGCTCCGACCTGCTGGTCCTGAGCGCGCACTCCCGGGCCGTCGAGGGCCGGCCCTTCCTCGGCCACGGCACCGAGTACCTCCTCGAGCACGCGCCCCAGACCGTGCTCGCGGTCATCTTCCCGCCCGACCCCCGAGCGGACGGCGGCAACTCGCAGTGACGTGGCGCGATCGCCGGCCGGGACACGCCGGCGGCCCGGCGGTCCGGAGGCTCGGGGCGCCGGGACCGGTGTGTGGCGGAGGCGGACGGGAATCGAACCCGCCAGGGCGCTCTCGCGCCCTCAACGGCTTTGAAGGCCGCGGGGCCCACCAGGTGCCCGGACGCCTCCCTGCGCCGTGAGCCGGCGCGACGGCCAGGCTACCGCCGCCCGCGCGTCCCCGGTCTCTGCGCGCGGCCCGTCCCGGGGCGATCGTGGCGACGCAAGCCCAGGTCGCCGTCTGCCGGCGGTCTCAACGCGGTCCGGCGGGTACTTGAGGAGGGCGCCGACGGTCACGGACGGTGGTCACGTCGTGATCAGGTCGGCGCTCCGGTCGGCCAGCTCGGCGAGCAGGAAGGCCTCCGCCAGGCAGGCCCGACGGAAGTCGCCGAGGTGGAGCGACTCGTCCTCCCCGTGCGCGTTGGTGGCCGGGTCCTCGATCCCGGTGAGCAGGCACGGCGGGCCGCCGAAGGCGGCGGCCATCGGGTCGATGAACGGGATCGTCCCGCCGCAGCCCAGCAGGGCCGGCTCACGACCGAACCCGTCGCGCAGGGCCGCCCGTGCCGCCTCGAACGCCGGCCCCTCCGGCTCGGTGACCCACGGGGCCGCGGCGGCGCCGGGTGCGGTCTCGACGTGGAGCCCCCACGGGACGTGCTCGCGCAGGTGCGCCGCTACGAGCCGTGCCGCCCGGTCGGGGTCCTGTCCGGGCGCCAGCCGGATGGAGATCTTCGCCGACGCCTCCGCGAGCAGCGTGTTCGACGCCTGCTCGACGCTCGGCACGTCCATCCCGATCACGGTGATCGTCGGGCGCATCCAGCTGCGTTCGAGCAGCCCGACGTCGGGGTCCCCGGTGAACTCGACGCCGTCGAGCATCCGGGCCTCGCGACGCATCTCGTCGGCGTCCACGTCGAGCGCCGCGAACCGCTCCCGCTCCGCCGGCGTGGGTTCGCGGACGTCGTCGGCGAGTCCCGCGACGGCCGGTCGACCCCGGTCGTCGGTCAGCGAGGCGAGTCCCTCCAGCAGGCCGGTGAGCGCGTCGGGGACCGGGCCGCCCCACATCCCCGAGTGGATCGGTTGCTCCAGCGCGCGGACGGTGACGTGCACCTCGGCGAGGCCGCGCAGCGTGTAGGTCAGGGCCGGCCACCCGACCTTCCAGTTCACGAGGTCGGTCGCGACGATCACGTCCGCGCGCAGCCGCTCACCGTGCTCCCCCAGGAAGGTGTGGAGGTTGGGCGAGCCGATCTCCTCCTCGCCCTCGACGATCACCTTCACGTTCACCGGCGTGCCCCCACGCGCATCGACCCACGCGCGCACCGCCGCCGCGTGCACCATCACGCCGGCCTTGTCGTCGGCCGTGCCGCGTCCGTACAGGCGTCCGTCACGCTCGGTCGGCTCGAAGGGTGGTGAGGACCACCGGTCCGCGGTCGCCACCGGCTGCACGTCGTGGTGCGCGTACAGCAGCACGGTCGGTGCGTCCGGGCCGGCGTCGAGGCGCTCGCCGTACGCGTACGGGTGTGCGTCGGCGACCTCGAGCAGCGTGACGTCGCCCAGGCCCGCGTCACGCAGCACCTCGACCGTCGCCTCGGCGCTGCGCCGCACCTGGTCCCGATCGTGGCCGTCCGCGGAGATGGACGGGATGCGGACGAGTTCCTCCAACTGGCCGCGCACCGTCCCCCAACGCTCGAGGAGCGCCGTCGCGACGTCGTCGACGCTCGTGGACCAGGTGCGCCCGGCCGCTCCGGTCTCGTCGGGGACGGTCACGGTGTCCTCCTCGCCTCGCTGGTCGGTTCGGATCGGGTCACCCTCGGCGCGGGTCAGGTCGCCCCGTCGGTCGGGCGGACGATCCCCGCCTCCGCCCAACGGTCCTCGGGGATCGCGCGCCGGTTCGGCAGGAAGGTCCCGCTGGTGCGGGCCAGCACCGCCCCGTCCCCGTCGAGGATCCGCGCGTCGGCCAGGGTGGACGAGCGTCCACCACGCACCACCTCCCCGACGACCCGGTGGGTGACGTCCGGCCGCACCGGCGCGACGAAGTCCGAGCGCAGCTCGAGGGTGAGCTGCGGGACGAAGCGCGGGTAGCGCGACGCCGCCGCGAGCCCCGCCGCATCGTCGAGGAGGGCGACGAGGAAGCCGCCGTGGGCGATCCGCGCCGGGTTCAGCAGAGCTTCCGGGACCTCCCACGCGAGCTCGACCCACCCGGCGCGCACGTCGGTGACGCGGTAGTCGAGCAGCTCGGCGTGGGGGGCGGGGTCGGCCCGCCCGTCACCGATCGCGCGGACGAACCCGACGCCGTCCACGTCGCTCCAGCGGACCCGGTCCGGGATCCCGGCCTCCGCCACGATGTCTCCTCGTCGGACGCGGACAGGAGCGTAGACGCCGACGCTGCTCGGCTCGCGGCCGCGTCGGACTATCCTGCGCAGTCGTTCACGGTCGACCGGGAGGCGAGATGGGGCGCGCGAAGGAGCGCTGGGAAGAGCTCATGACGGCCTGGGAGGAGAGCGACTTCGAGGCCATCGGGGAGATGTACGCCTCCGACGCGCTCTACAACGAGCCGTACAACCCACCGCACAACGGCAACCTCCTCGTCGTCGCCTACCTGAAGGACTTCCTGGGCTCGAAGTCGGAGCTCGAACACACGGTCAAGCGCATCGTGGAGGCCGACGACGGCTCGACCGTCGCGGTCGAGTGGACGTTCTCCTACACCGCCGCCGGGCGGCGGTGGACGGACGTGCCGCGAGCCTCGTTCGTCGACGTGGACGAGGACGGCGTCATCACCTACCACCGCGACTACGGCTGAACCGCCGCGGTCGCCGACGCTCGCGTCACGTGAGCGAGCGGCGCTCCTCGCGGCGCAGCCACCAGGCGGCGAGCCCCGCGGCGACGGCGACACCGAGCCCGACCATCGCCGGGGTGGACGGCCGGTCGGGCAGCCGTTGGCGCAGCGTGACCGGGGAGTGGAAGTCCCGGACCTCCCAGCCCATGGCCCGCGCGGCCGCCCGCAGCTCGCGGTCGGGGTTCACCGCCACCGGGTTCCCGACGACGTTCAGCAGCGGCAGGTCGGTCACCGAGTCCGTGTACGCGTAGCAGCGCGCGAGGTCGTAGCCGCGGACGCCGGCGATCTGACGGATCGCGGTCGCCTTGTGCGGTCCGTACGCGTAGAACTCGAGCGTGCCGTCGAACCGGCCCTGCTCGTCGACCGATGCCCGGGTCGCGACGATGTCGGCGATGCCGAGGTGACGACCGATCGGCCGGACGATCTCCTCGCCCGACGACGACACCAGCCACAGGTCGCGCCCCGCGCGGCGGTGCTCCTCGAAGAGCTCGAGCGCCTCGGCGTAGACGATCGGGACGATCACCTCGTCGAGGGTCTCCTCGACGATGCGCCCGACCCGTTCCGCCTCCCACCCCTTCGTGAGCTCCAGCAGGGCGGAGCGCATCGACTCCATCTTCTCGTGGTCGGCGCCCGTCAGCGTGTAGACGGTCTGCGCGTACAGCCCCTTCAGCAGGGCGGTAGTACCGAGCAGGCCGTCGCGGTACAGCTCGCGACCGAAGGCGAGCGTCGACGAACGGGCCAGGACCGTCTTGTCGAGGTCGAAGAACGCCGCTTCGCGCGCGCCGGTGCGCCGTCGTGCGATCTCGTCGAGGAAGGCCTCGGAGAGGTGATCGGGGGTCTCACGTACCAGCCGTTCGGCCGTCTCGGACCGCGCCGGGACGGGTACCTGGTCCGGCGTCGTGTCGGTCCCGGCGTCTCCGGCGGCGGCCGCGGTCGCCCAGGCCGCCTCGGACCCCTCCGACATCGCGTCCCTCCGCGCCTCGGTCGGTGGCGAGCATACGGTCACGGGCGGGCGCGGTCCGCGGCGGCAGACCCCCGGTCGTCCGTCCGGTGTGGGCGCGAAACCACGGCGGCGCTCGTTCGTTAGGTGGGTCGGACAGGGTCCGTGTGCACCACCGTCGGCCGCCCGTGGGTCGGGCCGACGGAACGAGGAGGGCATCGTGGGAGCCAACACCCGGTACATCGTCGTCGGGCCGCTCGTGCTCGTCGCGGCGCTGGTGCTCACGCTGGCGCTCTCCGCGCCGGCCTCGGGGACCCCGAGCTCCGCCTACAGCCTGGACGGGGTCACCGATGCCGTCGAGGACACGGTCGAGGAGCTCGAGGACACCGTCGAGGACGCTGAGGATGACCCCGTCGACACGGTGGAGGAGACGGTCGACGAGACGGTCGACGAGGTCGCCTCGACCCTCGAGGACGGGGACGAACCGGACGAGGGGGACAGCTCCGAGGAGCCCGGCGACGACGAGGCGGAGGCCGCCCGGACCGACGACGAGCGTGATACGCGAGCCGCGTCGACCGGCGCCGGTACGACCGTCACCGCCGGGCTCCCCGCTCTGCGCTCCGGTGGCACCCTCTCCTCGCTGCAAGGCTTCCGCGTGCAGAGCCACCACTCGACCGACGCGTCCGCGATGTCGGCCCCGCCGCTCGACGACGTGCTCTCCCCGGTGACCCGGGACACCTCGGGGGACGAGGCTGCGACCTCCGATGACCAGGCGCTGCTCACCGCGGACCGCCAGAGCGTCGCTGCCGTCCCCCACACCGCGGGGCCGTCGCCCCTGGCCCTCCTGGCCGGCGGGCTCCTGATCCTCGCCCTGATGGGCACGGCGTGGCTCGCCGGTCTCCGCCCGGAGGATCTCAGCGGCGCCTCCTGACGCCCAGCTCCGGGCGCTGTCCACAGCCGGGCGCGATCTCGCGCCCGGCTCGCTCGTGCACCCCCGTACCGTTCGTCGTCGGGGGCGGGCCGACGTGCAGGAGGCACGATGGGCTCGCAGATCGACGCGCTCCCGGTGCGGCTGTCCCTGCGGGGTGCTCACCGCGAGGCGATCCGCCGCTGGGTGGAGACCGTCGCGGGGTGGCAGCCGGTCGAGGGCGACGCCGCGCAGATCGTCCCGCCGCGGGCCGTCCTGGCCGATGCGCCCGGTGCGGACGGGGCGGTGGACGACGGGCTGCCGATGGTGCTGCTCGTCGGCGACGACACCGATCCGGTGGTCGCTGCCGCCGCGGGGACGCACGCCGCTGCCGTCGTCCGCTGGCCGCACGACCGGGACCGGGTACCGGAGCAGGTCGCTGCCCTGATCGGCAGGGAGCGTCGTGGCGGCGTCGCGACCGTGACCGTCGGCGGAGCGGCGGGTGGCGTCGGCACGACCACCGTCGCGCTCGCCCTCGGTGGCCTCGCCGCGTGGCACGTCGGACCCGCGCTCGTCGTGTCGCACGGGACCGTGCACGCCCCGACGACCCGCACCTGGGACGCGGCGGCGCTGACGGGGGCGGGAACGTGGGACGCCGCGGATCCGGTCCCCGGGGTGGCCGGGCTCCGTGTGGTGCGCCTCGCTGCTCCGGCTCCGCGGTGCGAGGTGGATCCGGGCGCCGCCCGCTTCGTGGTCGAGGACGTGGGGCCCGATGAGGACGTCGACGTCCTCGTGGTCCGTCGCGACCGGGCCGGGCTCACCGCGCTCTCGCGCTCGACCGCTGCGCTCGTGGTGCTGGCCGACGTCGGGATGGCGCCGGCGCGGGCGGTCGACGACGCGGCGGGCGGACGCCGCCTGGTCACGGTCCCGTGGTCGCCGCGGGTCGGGCGCGCGGGTCTGCGCCGACAGGTGCCGGCGGCGATCCCCGGCTCGTGGCTGCGGCGGATCTCCCCGGCGCTCAGCGACGGGGGCGGACGGCCCCTCTCCGACGTCCCGACGTCCACGACCACGGGGCCGGCGTGATGACCGCCACGGTCGATCCTGCGCTGCGCTCCGCGGTCGCCGCCCGCGTCCTCGACGACGAGGCCGTGGGCGCCGGTCCGGCGGATCGGGCGGCGCTCCGCGCCGCGGTCGCTCGGGCGCTCGCCGCCGAGGGTGTGGTCGTCGCTCCGGCGCGTTGGGCGCAGCTCGTCCGTGACCTGGTCGACGAGCTGGCGGGGCTGGGGCCGTTGGAGCGGCTGCTGCGCGACCCGGCGGTGACGGACGTGATGGTGAACGACCCCCACGACGTCTGGGTCGAGCGCGACGGCCGCGTCGAGCCGGTCGAGGTCAGCTTCGAGGACGACGCGCACCTCCGCTCCGTCCTGGATCGCGTCCTGGGCCCGCTCGGGGTCCGGCTCGACCGGGCGCACCCGTGGGCGGACGCCGTCCTCGCCGACGGCATCCGACTCCACGCGCTGCTGCCACCGGTCGCGCCGCACCCGACGGTGACGTTGCGGCGCGTCCCGCCGATCGTGCCGACGTGGTCGGAGCTGACGTCGAGCGGCACCGTCTCCGACGACGCCGCGGACCAGTTGCGCGGAGCGGTGGCGCAGCGCGAGAACATCGTCGTCTGCGGACGGGCGGGGGTGGGCAAGACGACGCTCCTGTCGCGGCTGCTGGCCGAGGTCGGTGACGACCGCGTCGTCGTCATCGAGGACGCCCCCGAGCTCGCTGCGCCGACCCGCCACGTCGTCACCCTCCGGGTCCAGCCGCCCACCCCCGACGGCGCCACCGGCGTCGACGTCGCCGATCTCGTGCGCAACTCCCTGCGGATGCGACCCGACCGGATCGTCATCGGGGAGGTTCGGGGCCGCGAGGTGGCCGACGTCCTGCAGGCCATGAACACGGGCCACGACGGCTCCATGACGACGGTCCACGCCAACGGCGCCGCGGACGCGCTGGTCCGTCTCGAGGGCATGGCCCTGCAGGCGGGCGTGCCGATCGCGGCCGCTCGGGCGCAGATCGCGACCGCCGTGGACGCGGTCGTCGCGCTCGAGCGGGACGGGGAGGGCCGACGACGGCTCGCGGAGATCTCCGCGGTCGTCGCCGCCCCGGACGGCCCGCGGACCGAACGGCGCTGGCCGTGACCGCCCGACACGTGCCGCCGCCCGCACGCACCTCCACGCGACGGGACGACGTCCGTGACCGGCAGCAGGTCGCCGACGCGCGGACCCGGCTGCTCGCCGGCGTCCCGGTGCGCCCCGACCTCCTCCCACCCCGGGCCGCCCGGGCGGTGTGGGTCGCGCGGGAGTCTGGCGCCCCGGCGGTCCCCGCCCTGGACGCGGCGAGCTCCGCCGCTGATCACCTCCGTCGTCGCCGTCGTGCGCTCGATGTCGCCACCGCCCAGGCGCGGACGGTCGCGCTCGGGCTCAGCGTCCTCCCGGTGCTCGCGGTCTGGGGCCTCGGCGCGCTGCTGGACAGCCCACTGTGGCACTTCTACCTCACGCCGACCGGCGCGGCGGTCGGGGGCGTCGGACTGGTGCTGGTGCTCGTCGGTGCCGGTGTCGCGTCGCGCATGGTCCGTCGGATCGACCGACCGTCCGCCGTACCGGGCGGCAGCCTCGTCGCCGTGATCGCGGCCGGGTCCGTCGTCGCGCTCATCGCCGGGGCCGCCGCCGGCGTGGTCGTCGCGACGACCGCGGCCCTCTGGATCCGTCGCCGGTTGCCCGCCCCGTCACCTCCGCCACCGGGGACGGACGAGATCGCCGACCTGGTGGCGACCGCACTGATCGGGGGGCTCCCGGCGCCGGCGGCCCTGCGCCTCGCCGCGGCCGTTCTCCCGGGCCCGGCGCCCGACCTCCGACGTGCCGCGCTCGCCCACGAGCTCGGCATCACCGCTGCTCTTCCCTCCGGCGTGGACCGGATCGGGACGGTGCTGCGAACCGCCGCCCGGTACGGCACGCCGGCCGCGCCGGCGCTGCGACGCGTCGCCGCGGAGATCCGCGACGAGGAGCTCAACCGGGCACTCGCCGCCACGGAGCGCCTCCCGGCGCTCCTCGCCTTCCCCACCGCCCTGTGCCTCATGCCCGCCTGCGTCCTGCTGGTCGGCGCGCCGCTGCTCGCCCACGGGCTCGCCGCGGTGGGCGGAGGCACCTGATCGAGGAGGATGACATGCACACCGCGCACACCCACGTCCGGCAGGTCGAGGGCCTCGGCACCAGGGCCTGCGCACGCCGCGCCGGACCTCGCCGCCCGTCCGGCACGACCCCTCGCTCACCCGACGAGGACGGTTCTCTGGTGACCGAGTACGGGCTCATCGCGATCGTCGGCGCGACCATCGCCTCGCTGGTGATGGCGTGGGCCTCGGGCGGGGCGATCTGGTCGTTGTTCGACGCCGTCGCGGATCACGTCCGCACGCTCCTCGGAGCGTGAACCGACCGTGATCCGGGTGCTCCGGAGGGGACGGGTACAGCTCGAGCGTGGGGTCGTGAGCCTCGAGCTCGCGCTCAGCGTGCCCGCCCTCTTCCTGATCCTGATGGTGCTCTTCCACGGGCTGGTCCTCGCCCGGGACGTCCTGATCGCACAGGGAGCCGCTCGCGACGGCGCACGCGTCGCGGCGACGACCACCGACGACCGCGCGGTGCGCCGGGCGGTGGACGTGGCCCTGGACGGGCGCGACGCGACCGTGACGGTCGGTCCGAGGCGAGGGGTCGGTCAGCTGGTCCGCGTCGAGGTGACGCTGCGGACGCGCGCCGGACGGGGGAGCACCACGGTGACCGCGAGCGCGACGTCGGTGGTCGAACCCGGCGTCGGCGGTGCGACGCGGCCGCCGCTACCGGATCCGCCGCGATGAGCCCCGACGGAGCCGGCGGGTCGGCGCACGACACGACGAGTCACCCCCGACCGGAACGCCGCCCGGGTCGTCTCGGCCCCTGCGCGGCCGACGACGGGTCGGTGCTGTGGCTGGCGCTCCCGGCGATGGCGCTGCTCGCCCTCTGCGCGCTGCTCGTCGTCGATCTCACCGCCTACCTCGTCGCTGCCGGCCGCGCGCAGGCGGCGGCGGACAGCGCCGCGCTCGCCGCCGTCGCAGCCGGGGACCCGCGTACCGGAGCCCCGGGATCGCCCCGGTCCGTCGCCGCGCGCACCGCACGCGCGGGGGGAGCCACCCTGCGGTCGTGCGACTGCGCTGCCGCTGCGAGGAGCGTCGTGGTCGTCGTCGCCGTGGACGTCCGGGCGATCGCCGTGACGCGCTTCGCCCCCCGCACGGTGGAGGCACGTGCCCGCGCGTCCCTCGTGCCGGACGGCACGGGAAGCGGGTCTGCCGGGAGAGCGCGGCTCGGTACGCTCGCGGGCACCGTCCGTCGGCGCAGGTTCGACGGAACCGATGTGGGTGGTGCCTCGTTGTGTTCAACGGACGCCGCCACCACCGTCCGCGTGTACCGCCCGGTGGCGACACGAGCACGGGAGGGGATGTGAGCGAGGACGTGACCGAGCAGGGGCGATCACCCGAGCGACGCGGGGGCGCGGCCGGCGAGGGGTTCGCGATGGACGACCCGGTGACCGACGAGCGGTCCGGGGCCCTCGGTTTCGTCCTGGACGCGGCGCGCCGGCGTCGGGTCGGACGCCAGGCCCTGTCCGCCGTGATCACGCTGCTGTTCATCGCCGGAGCGGGGATGTTCACCTACCCGTTCTTCACCGATCTCTACACGAACCAGTACGTCCAGTCCCGACTGCAGGACGACTTCGATCAGTTCGTCGATCTCGACGTCGAGACCTTCGACGAGTGGGAAGCATCGATCGAGCCTGGTCGTGCGCTGACCAAGATCGCTCTCCCGGACCTGGGGGTCGAGACGCTGGTGGTGCACGGCACCTCGCCGGCTGCGCTCCGGGCTGGCGCGGGCCACTACCCGAACACGCCGTTGCCCGGTCAGGACGGCAACGTGGCGATCGCCGGTCACCGGACCACGTACGGCAAACCCTTCAACCGGGTCGATGAGCTCGACGGCGGGGACCGCGTCTGGCTGATCACGCCGGTCGGCGAGTACGAGTACGAGGTCAGCCGGGATCCCTGGGTGACGGGCCCACGAGACTGGTCCGTCATCGAACCGACCAGCACGCCGAGCCTCACCCTGACGACCTGCCATCCGAAGGGGTCGGCTGCTCAGCGGCTCATCGTGCGGGCGGAGCTCGTCGCGTCGCATCCGGTCGGGACCTACCGCTCCGAGGGCTGA
>CAZADJ010000004.1:0-35371 GCA_964483845.1 uncultured Actinomycetota bacterium
CACCGCCACCGATGCCGACCACCTTGATGACGGCGAGGTAGTTGTGCGGGGTCGAGGCCATCTCTTCACTCCTTCGAGGCGTGGGCGGTCGGTCGATCGCTCGGTCGTCGGTCGTCACTGCGGATCGTGCGGTGGCTCGTCTCCGTGCGCGGGTCCGTGCGCGCGGCGTCGGGGGGCGCCGTTCACCACCGTGCCCGTCGCGGCACCGCGGCGCACGACGGCACCGGTGGCCACCCGACGCTGCACGGCATCCCGAGTGATCGCGACCCCCATCGCAACGGACGCTGCCTGGAACCCTAACCCTCAACCTGAGGTCCAACATTATGTCAACCTCTGGTTCGGGTGGACGGTAGACGCAGGGGGCGGTGGGGTCAAGCGCGGTGGCACCACGCCGGGCCGTCCGCCCGGACGGGGCTCCCCCGCGTGGTCTCAGGCGTCGACCTCACCGCCCCCCTCGGCCCCGCCCGGCGGGACGACGACCGGGTTCGCGGGCGCCCGCACGTCCACGAGCCACGGGCCGTCCTCCGGCAGGTCCGCGAGCAGCGCTCCGAGGACCCGGGCCTTCTCGGGCACGCGCTCCGCGCGTCCCAACCGCGCGCGGACCTCGCCGCCGAGCACCAGGAGGACGTCGTCGGGCCCCGTCGCCTCGTAGGCCGAGACGTCGGCGCGCAGCGGGCCGGGGAGCGCGAGGTAGACGGCGAACGCGTTGCGCACGGTCGGGTCCTCGGCCACCGACCCGCCGGGCACGGGCGGTTCGACGTCCCCGACGTCCACGACCGGGAGCGCCCCGGGCTCCTCGTGGGCGACCACGATCCCCTCACGGTCGACGAGCGCGACCGTCCCGGCCCCGCTGACCGCGAGGACGGGCCGGCGCTCCTCCACGAGGATGCGCACGGTGAGCGCGTCGGTGCGGCGCACCGTCGCGCGGCGGATCGCCGGCAGGCGCTCGACGCGCTCGGCCGCCGGGCCGAGCCGCAGACGCACCGTCGAGGTCCCCTCCGGCAGGGCCGCCGCGCTCCGGATCTCCTCCGGGTCGGCGCGATCGGCGCCGACGATCCGGACCTCGTTCAGCGCGAGGAGCGGGCTCCGCTCCACCCCGACCAGCACCGCCACCACCGCGGCGACCGCCAGCCCGACCAGCGTGCGGCGGCGCCGCCGCGCCATGCGATCGCGTCGGACCTCCGCGCGGCGCTGTGCGATCCGTGAGTCCACGCCTCACCCCCCCAGCCGTCGGAGCAGCTCGGGCCCGATCTGGTTGACGTCGCCGGCGCCGGTGATCAGCACCAGGTCGCCCACGTCGAGGCGGTCCACCAGCAGGCCGGGGATCTCCCCGAGGCCGGGCTCGTAGATCACGTCCGCCCCCGCCTCCCGGGCGGCATCCGCCACGATCTCACCGGTCACCCCCGGAACCGGATCCTCGCGCGCGCCGTAGACGTCGGTCACGACCACGAGATCGGCCCCCGCTGACGCCCGGCCCAGCTCGGCGCCGAGCGCCTCCGTGCGCGAGTAGAGGTGGGGCTGGACGACCACGACGAGGCGACCGTCGGCCACCGAGCGCGCGGCAGCGAGCGCGGCGCGGAGCTTCGTGGGGTTGTGCGCGTAGTCGTCGACGACCTCCACGCCGGCCGCGACCCCGAGCCGCTGGAAGCGCCGCTGGGGCCCCGTGAACGACGCGAGCGCGTCGGCCGCCCGCTCGAGGTCGGCCCCGAGGACGTGGCAGGTCGTGAGCGCGGCCGCGGCGTTGAGCAGGTTGTGGCGGCCCGGCATGGCGACGCGCACGCGGGCGATCGTCTCCCCGCCCGTCCGCAGCGTCGCCGACCCGTCGTCGTCGGCCGGCACCAGGCGGTAGTCCGATGTCGGGTCGACCCCGTAGGTGACCACGGGGGGCTCCGCGTCGGCGAGCCGCGCGGCGCCGGGATCGTCCCCGCAGATCACCGCGGGAGCGCCCGCCCGACGCTGTCGCAGGAAGGCGTGGAACGCCTCGACCGCATCGTGGAGATCGGCGAACGCGTCCGGGTGGTCCGAGCCGACGTTGGTCACGACGGCGACATCGGAGGTGTAGGCGAGGAACGACCGATCGGACTCGTCCGCCTCCGCCACGAAGAGCTCACCGCTTCCCGCGTGCGCGTTCGAGCCGGCCTCGTTCAACGCTCCACCGATCGCGAAGCTCGGATCGTGGCCGGCGCCCTGCAGCGAGACCACGAGCATCGACGTCGTGGTGGTCTTCCCGTGCGTGCCGCTGACCAGCACGGTGCGCCGACCCCGCATCAGCGCGGCGAGCATCTCCGAACGGTGCAGCACCGGGACGCCCCGGTCCGCTGCCGCGCGCAGCTCGACGTTGTCATCGTCGATCGCGGTCGAGCGGACCACCACCTCCGCGTCGCCCACCGCGTCGGCGTCGTGGCCGACCCGGATCTCGGCACCCATCGTGCGGAGGGCGTCGAGGGTGCGGCTCTCCTGGCGGTCCGACCCCGACACCTCGTGCCCCCGCTGGATGAGCATCCTCGCGATCCCGCTCATCCCCGCTCCGCCGATCCCGACGAGGTGCGCCCGGCGACGGTGCGACAGGTCGATCGTCCCCTCGGGTGCCCCGTCGACGCCGTCCGCGTCCTCGCGCGTCATGATCCCCCTCCCTCCACGAGCTCGACCAGCGTCCGGGCGACGTTCTCGGCCGCGTCCGGGCGCCCGAACGCCCGGGCGGCCGCGGCGACCTCCCCCCGTCGGTCGTCGTCGGTGAGCAACGGCTCCACCGCGTCGACCAGCGTGTGCCCGTCCAGGGCCTCGTCGAGCACGACCTGCGCCGCGCCGGCGCGGCGCAGTGCGAACGCGTTCTCCTTCTGGTGGTCCCCGGTCGCGTGCGGGTACGGCACCAGCACCGCGGGGATGCCGAGCACGGTCAGCTCCGCGATCGAGGTCGCCCCGGCGCGGCACAGCACGACGTCCGCGGCCGCGTACGCGTCGGCCATGTCCTCGATGAAGTCGACGCACCGCACCAGCGGGCCGCCGTCGGCCGCGCGCGCCCGCTCCCACGCCGCCGCAGACTCACCGTGCAGCGCGCGGCCCGCCGCGTGCAGCAGCTGGATCTCGTCCGGGGTGCGCCACAGCCGGTAGCTGGCCACGGCTGCGTCGTTCAGCCGTCGTGCGCCCTGGCTGCCGCCGAACACCAGCACCGTCCGCCGATCGCGGTCGAGTCCGAAGCGCTCGCGTGCCCCGGGCCGTCGCGCGTCGAGGTCCAGACCGAGCATCTCGCTCCGGACCGGGTTGCCGGTCACCACGACGCGTTCGGGCTGGGGGAAGCGGTCGGCCGATCCGGGGAAGGTGACCGCGACCCGCTGCGCCCACCGGGCCGCGATGCGGTTGGCGAGCCCGGGGACGGAGTTCTGCTCGTGGACCACCAGCGGCAGCTCGAGGCGGCGGGCCGCCCACGAGAGCGGGAAGCTCACGTAGCCGCCGAAACTGAGCGCAGCGGCCACCTGCTCGCGTTCGGCGATCGCTGCGACCCGCCGGATGGAGCGACGCAGGGCGAACGGCAGCCGCAGGATCGCCGGCGAGGCTCGTCGGGGCACCGGGACCATCTCGATACGCTCCAGCTCGAACCCGGCCGCCGGGACCAGCTTGTCCTCGAGCCGGTCGGCGGTGCCGATGAACAACGGCCTCCACCCCGCGGTCGCCAGGACACGCGCGACCGCGACCGCCGGGAAGACGTGGCCGGCGGTCCCCCCGCCCGCGACCAGGACGGTCCGTCCGCCGCCGGGCACGGCGGCGTCCCCGGAGGCGTCGGCCGTGCGCGCCGTGTCGCCGCTCATGCCGCCACCTCGGTCCGGTCGGACACCTCCGGGACGGGGACCGCGCTCCGGGCGACCGCGACGACCAGCGCCAGCGCCGTCAGGGTCACGACCAGCGACGACCCCCCGACGGAGACCAGCGGCAGCGTGACCCCCGTGATCGGCAGCAGGCCGGTGACCGCGCCGACGTTGACGATCGCCTGGCCGGCGATCCAGCCGGTGACACCGAACGCGACGATCCGGCCGAAGGTGTCCGACGCGCTGCGGGTCACCCGCAGCCCGATGGCGAGGAGCGCCACGAACATGAACAGCACCACCGCAGCCCCGACCAGCCCGAGCTCCTCCCCGATGATCGCGAAGACGAAGTCGGTCTCCGGGTTGGGGATGAAGTTCCACTTGCCGCGGCTCTGACCCAACCCGACGCCGAACCAGCCGCCGGTGGCCAGCGCGTACGCGGATTGGAGGAGCTGGTAGCCGCTTCCCAACGGGTCCGCTTCCGGTCGCCACCACCCGAGGATCCGAGCGAAACGGTACGGGGCGGCGAGCGCCGCTACCGCCGCGAGCGCCGCCCCGGACCCGAGGAGGACCGCGAACGTCGGGAGGCGGACGCCCTCGATCCACAGCACCAGTGCGACGATGAGCCCGAGCAGGAGGGCCGTCCCGAGGTCCGGCTCGAGGAGCACGAGCCCGCCGACGATCCCGAGCGCCGGCAGCGCCGGCACGAGCAGGTGCGAGGGACGTGCGTGCACATCGAGGCCGTGCTCGCGCTTGCGCGCGTGCACGTCGGCCAGCCAGAGCAGCAGCGCGAACTTGGCGATCTCCGAGGGCTGGACCACCACCGGTCCGACCGCGAGCCACCGGCTCGACCCACCCTCGACGAGCCCCACGCCGGGCGCCAGGACGAGCGCGAGCCCGAGCATGCTGAGCGGCAGCAGCACCCAGGCGACCGGGCGCCAGGCGCGGTGGTCGGTCGCCGCGACGATCACGAACACCACGACCCCGACCCCCGCCCAGGCCGCCTGGCGACGGAACACCCCGAACGGATCCCCACCCTGTGCGGCGTCCACGAAGGAGGCGGAGAAGCTCATGACCAGCCCGACGACCACCAGCAACCCGACGATGGTGGCGATCGCCACCGCGTCCGCGTTCCACGGTCCGCTGCGGGCCCGGCGCGTACCACGTCGGAGCCGTCGACCGAGCCGTCGGTCGTCAGTCACCGGTCACCTCCCGCGTCCGCCCGGACGGCCCCGCCTCCAACGTCGACACCGCGGCCGCGAAGCGGTCACCGCGGTCCGCGTAGTCGACGAACTGGTCGAACGACGCGCACGCCGGTGCCAGCAGCACCGTGTCGCCCGGCTCGGCGTGGTCGGCGGCCGCGCGGACCGCCTCCTCCATGGTCTCGGCGCGCGTCGTCGGCACCCCGTGCTCGCCGGCCAGCTCGCCGAGCCGGTCAGCGGACGCCCCGATCAGGACCACGTGCCGCACGGCGGCGAGTGCACCGCCGAGCGGGCGCAGATCGAGCCCCTTGGCGAGTCCGCCGGCGATCCAGACGATCCCCCCGGCGCCGCCGGCCGTGGCTCGCAGGGCGGCGACCGCCGCGTGGGGGTTGGTCGCCTTGGAGTCGTCCACGTACCGGACCCCGCCGCGCTCCCCGACGAGCTCGAGCCGGTGGGCGCCCGGGCGGAACCGGCGGGCCGCCGCCACCACCGGTGCCGGGTCAGCGCCGGCGAGCAGGGCCGCCGCCGCGGCCGCGGCCACGTTCGCGATGTGGTGGGGCGCCGTGAGGGACAGCTCATCGACGGCGAGCAACGGGCCATCGAAGGTCGGCAGGTCCGCGGTGAGCACGCCGTCGGCGACGCCGACCCCCACCGCGGGCACACGGTCCGCGCTGATCCACGCGACCCGACCCGGCGCGTGTCGACGCACCAGCTCGGCCGAGCGCGGCTCGTCGGCGTTGCCGACGGCCCAGTCGTCGGCGCCCTGTGCGGACCAGATCCGGACCTTGGCGGCGGCGTACGACTCCATGTCCGCGTGCCAGTCGAGGTGGTCGGGCGCGAGGTTGAGCAGGACACCGACCGCCGGGCGCAGCGTGTCGACGAAGCGCAGCTGGAAGGACGAGAGCTCCGCGACCAACAGCGCGTCGCCGGGCGAGGAGCGCGCCGCGTCGGTGAAGACGTTGCCGATGTTCCCGCAGGCGATGACCGGGCGGTCGCGGTCGGCGAGCATCTTCGCCGTCAGCTCCGTCACGGTCGTCTTCCCGTTCGTCCCGGTCACCCCGATGATCTCGCGTGGCGCGAGCCGGTAGCCGAGCTCCGGCTCGGACCACACCGTGACGGAGCGGTCGAGCGCCCGACCGATCACCGGCGCCCCCTCGGGGACCCCGGGCGAGGGCACCACGACGTCGACGCCGTCGACCAGCCCGGCGACCCCGTCGTCGGTCGCACCGACGTGGAGCTCGATCCGCCGGGCGATCGCGGGCGGGAGGGTGACCTCCGGGCTGCTGTCGGCGGCGACGACCTCGACCCCCGCGTCGAGGAGGGCCCTCACGACCGGCACGCCCGAGCGACCGAGCCCGACGACGAGGGCGCGGTCGATCGCTGACAGGGGTCGATCAGACACCGAGACCTCCCGCGGTGAGGAAGTCCGTGTAGAAGATCCCGAGCCCGACGGCGACCCCGATACCGGTGATGATCCAGAAGCGGACGATGACCGTGGTCTCCTGCCAACCCTGCAGCTCGAAGTGGTGGTGCACGGGCGCCATCTGGAGGACGCGGGTGCCGAACCCGCGGAAGGCGACCACCTGCAGCAGCACCGACATCGTCTCCATCACGAAGATCCCGCCGACGACGACGAGGAGGAAGTGCGTGTTGGTCGCGAGCGCGAGCCCGGCGAGCAGCCCCCCGAGCGCGAGCGACCCCGTGTCCCCCATGAAGATCGACGCGGGGGGCGCGTTCCACCAGAGGAAGCCCGCCGTCGCGGCCATCGCGCTCGCGGCGATCACCGCGAGCTCCAGCGCGGCCGCCGGCTCGATCGTGTACAGATCGGGGTGCCGCAGCTGCCAGAAGGCCACGAGGGTGAACGCCGCCAGGACCTGCACGCTGGAACCGGCGGCGAGGCCGTCGAGTCCGTCCGTGAGGTTCACGGCGTTCGAGGTCCCCGCCAGCATGACGAAGACCCAGACCAGGAACAGCGCGAACGGGAGCTCCGGCCCGAACTCGCGAGCGAACGAGAACTGCGGCTGGACACCGCCGAAGGTCGTCCCGAGGTAGGTGAACAGGATCGCGACCGTGGCCTGTCCCCCGAACTTCGCGGTCTTGTTCAGGCCGAGGTTCCGGTTCATCCGGATCTTGATGAAGTCGTCGAGGAACCCGACGCCGGCCATCGCGACGAACGTCGCGACGACCAGCAGACCCGTGGGCGTGAACGAGAGCCCGACGAACCTCGCCGCCGCGTACCCGGCGATCGCCGAGACGACGATCGCGGTCCCGCCCATCGTCGGTGTCCCGGCCTTCTGGGCGTGGAGGTGCTCGGTGTCCTCCCGGATCATCTGTCCGAACCCCCGGGCACGGAAGTAGCGGATCACGAACGGCGTGACGAGCACGGCCACGACGAACGCGACCGTCGCCCCGACCAGGATCGCCCTCATCGTGCGTCGCCCACCGCGAGGCCCTCGGCGACACGCTCCAGGCCGGCGACACGACTGGCCTTCACGAGCACGACGTCGCCGTCCCCGGCCGCCCCGGCGACCAGCTCGAGGGCACCCTCCGCGTCCGCGACGTGGTGGCGGTGGTCGGCGGGCATGCCCGCGGACCTGGCCCCGGCCAGCATCGGCGCCGCCTCCTCACCCACCACCACGAGTCGGTCGACGCCGCGGGCGACACAGTGCTCGCCGACCTCCTCGTGGGCGCGTTCGGAGCCGGCCCCGAGCTCGGCCATCACCCCGAGCACCGCCCACGTCCGCGCACCAGCGGGCCGCTCGACGCGGACGAGGGTCTCGACGGCGGCGCGCACCGAGAGGGGGTTCGCGTTGTACGCGTCGTTCAGCACCACGAGCCCGTCCGCCTCGATCACCGCGCTCCGCCACTCCGAGACGCTGGCGGCACCGATCGCGGCGGCGGCCGCCCCCACGTCCACACCGACCGCTCCGGCCGCGGTGAGCGCAGCGAGCGCGTTGGTGACGTGGTGCGCACCCGCGATCGGCAACGAGACCTCGACCTCCCCCCAGGGGCTCCTGGCCGTGAAGGTCGCCCGCGCGAGTCGATCCAGGCGGACGTCTCGGGCGGTCACGTCGGCGTCGGTGTCGACCGCGAACGTCAACACGCGTCCGGGCGCGGCGTCCGCCATCGCCGCGACCCGCCGGTCGTCGGCGTTCAGCACGGCCGTCCCGTCGACGTCGAGCGACTCGACGAGCTCGCGCTTGGCACGCGCCACCGTCTCGAGATCACCGAACATCTCGAGGTGCGCGCCGGCGACGACGGTCACGATGGCGACATCGGGGGCGACGGCGGGAGCGAGGGCGGCGATGTGGCCGACACCACGGGCGCCGATCTCGACGACGAGGGCTTCGGTGTCCGGCCGGATCGCGAGGCACGTCAGCGGGACCCCGACCTCGTTGTTGTACGACCCCTCCGCAGCGACGGTCGCCAGCTCGGCCCCGAGCCCCGCGGCGGTCAGGTCCTTCGTGGTGGTCTTGCCGACGGAGCCGGTCAGCGCCAACACGGTCGGATCCACGCGCCGTCGGACCTCCCCACCGAGCTCGAGGAGCGCCTGCCACGTGTCATCGACCACGATGCCCGGTGCGGCGGGGTCCTCGACCGGGCGTTCGGCCAGGTAGGCGATCGCGCCGGCGGCCAGCGCCTCACCGATGTGGTCGTGGCCGTCGTGGCGGTCGCCCCGGAGCGCGACGAACAGCGAGTCGTCGGGCACGTCCCGGCTGTCGGTGGTCACGGCGGTGACGACCGTCTCCCCGCCGCCGGTGGGTCCGGCCGGCGATCCACCGACGGCGGTCGTGATCGCATCGACCGACAGGGGGATCATCGGGGGCCCCACCCGAGCGCGGCGAGCGCCTCCGCCGCGACCTCGCGGTCGTCGAAGGGGACGGTCCGGTCGCCGAGCTCCTGGGTGGTCTCGTGCCCCTTGCCGGCGATGACCACGACGTCGCCCTCGTCGGCGCCGTCGACCGCGACGTGTACCGCCCGACGCCGGTCGAGCTCGACCGTGACGTCGGCGTCGGGCACCGCGTCGGCGCCGGCGACCACCTCGGCGAGGATCCGCTCGGGGTCCTCGCTCCGGGGGTTGTCGGAGGTGAGGACGGCCCGGTCGGCGCCGGCGGCGATCCGCCCCATCTCCGGGCGCTTGTCCCGGTCGCGCTCGCCGCCGCAGCCGACCACCACGTGGACACGACCTTCGGCGAGCCCCGACGCGGTCTCCAGCACCCGTCGCAGCGCGTCGGGGCTGTGCGCGTAGTCGACGAGCACGGCGAACGGTTGACCGACGTCGACCCGCTCCAGGCGGCCCGGCACCCCTTCGCACGCCCGCAGCCCGGCGGTGATCGCGTCCCGATCGATGCCGACCTGACGTGCCGCCAGGTAGGCGGCCGCCGCGTTCCACGCGTTGTACGCCCCGAGGAGGCGGGTGGCCAGGAGGACGTTCGGACCGTCGCCGATGAGCCGGCAACGCGTCCCGCCGAGGTCCGAGGCGACGTCGACGACGCGCACGTCGGCCCGCTCCGACGCCCCGAACGTCGTGACCGGCACCTCGGCCTCCTCGGCGAGCCGGCGTCCCCACTCGTCGTCGACGCAGACGATCCCCGCATCGGCGAAGCCGCCGGTGAACAGGCGCGCCTTCGCGGCGTAGTAGGACTCCAGGGTGCCGTGGTAGTCGAGGTGGTCCTGGGTGAGGTTCGTGAAGACCGCCACCGTGAACCGCGTCCCGTCCACCCGGTGCTGGTGGAGACCGTGCGAGGAGACCTCCATCGCGACCGCGTCGACTCCCCGGGCGCGCATGGTCGCCAGGAGCCGCTGCAGGTCCGTCCCCTCCGGGGTCGTACGGACCCCCGGCTGGGGGATGCCGTGGACGCGGGTCTCGATCGTGCCGATCACGCCGGTGCCGAGCGCCGCGGCCCCGAAGACGGCCTCGAGCAGGTAGCAGGTCGTCGTCTTCCCGTTGGTCCCCGTGACCCCGGCGACCTGCATCTCCAGGGAGGGCCAGCCGTGGATGGTGGCGGCGACCGGACCGATCGCCGGACGGACCGCGGGCACGATCAGCTCGGGGACCCCGAGCTCCAGCGGGCGCTCGACGAGGAGCGCCGACGCGCCGGCCTCGACGGCGTCGTCAGCGAAGTCGTGCCCGTCGAAGCGGTCCCCCGGGATCGCGCAGTACAGCCAGCCCGGTCGCACCTCGCGCGAGTCGTGGGTCGCGTCGAGGAGATCCGCGTCCCCGCGGCGGTGGATGCCCGGACCACCGAGACCACCCTGCCCCGCGGGGCCGGAGCCGCCCGGCCGCTCGCCGGCGGTACGTCGGCGGAGGGTCGCGGCCACCTCGGCCAGGGAGCTGCTCACGTGACACTGCCTCGGACGCGCGACGATGACGGGGGGTGGGGTCGCGAGGGTACTGAGGGCGGGGGTCGGTCCCGGGGAGGCCATGCCGGTCATCCGGACGGCGGCGCGGCGTCGTCCGACGGGACGTGATCCGGGGGGACGCGGCGGTGGTTCAGCGCGAAGGAGGCCACCTCGGAGAACACGGGAGCCGCGACCGACCCCCCGTAGTAGGCGGGGCTCGGCTCGTCGACCATCACGGCGATGACGAAACGTGGCTCCTCCGCCGGCGCGAACCCGACGAACGACGCGATGTACTCGTCCGAGTAGCCGCGTGCGTCCCGCAGCGGCTTGCGCGCCGTCCCGGTCTTGCCCGCGACGAAGTAGCCGGGCACCGCGGCCCGGTGGCCGGTCGCCACCTCACCGTGGACCGCACCGATCAGCATCTCCCGCACCTGACGGGCGGTGTCCTCGGAGACGATCTGGTGGCCGCCCCCGGCCTCCACCGGCTCCAGGTGGCCGTCGGGTCCGACGCTGCCACGCACGAGGCGGGGCTGTCTGGCGACGCCGTCGTTCGCGATGGTCGCGTACACGCCCGCGGCCTGGAGCAGCGTCGTCGCGACGCCGTGACCGATCGCGATCGTCGGGAGGCTGGTCGCCGACCAGTCCTCGACCGGCAGGTACGCACCGCCGGACTCGCCCGGGAACCCGAGTCCGAGGGGGCGTCCGTACCCGAACGCGTCGAGGTACCCGCCCAGCTTCTCCGCCCCGAGCCGCTGCGCGAGCAGGATGCTGCCGACGTTGGAAGACCTCGCCATGATCTCGCGCACCGTCAGCGGTCCGGGGTCGCGCTGTCCGGTGTCGGTGAACCGCTTCCCGGCCACGGTGACGCTCCGGGGAACGTCGATCGTCGACCCAGGATCGACGATCCCCTCCTCGATCGCCGCTGCGATCGTCACGGACTTCTGGATCGACCCGGGCTCGAACATGTCGGTGACGGTGCGGTTGCGTCGCGCGTCGGGCTCGGCTCGACCGGGCTCGTTCGGGTCGTAGCCGGGCAGGCTCGCCATCGCGAGCACGTCGCCGCTGCCCACGTCGAGGACGACCACCCCCGCCCCTGCGGCATCGTGCGTCTCGACGGCCTCCCGCGCCGCCCGCTCGGCGATGTGCTGGAGCTCGCGGTCGATGGTCAGCACCAGGTCGGTGCCGTCGGTCGGGGGGATCACGTGACGGTCGCCCGATGCGATCTCCAGGTCCCGCGGGGCGCGCTCCACGTAGAGCTGACCGGGGACGCCGCGGAGGATCGTGTCGTACTGCACCTCGAGTCCCGACAGCCCGTCACCGTCGATCCCCGTGAAGCCCAGGACCTGCGCACCGAGGGGACCCGCCGGGTACACGCGGTCGGGCTCGGTGAGGATGCCGACCCCGGGCAGCCCCAGCTCGGCGATCTCCTCGCCCACCTCCCACGGGAGCTGCCGTGCCAGGTACACGAAGTGGGCGTCTCGCCGCAGCCGTTCCGTGAGCTCGTCCACGTCGCGATCGAGGATCGGGGCGAGCTCCGCCGCGACCTCCCCGGCCTCGGCGGCGGGCGGGACGATCAGGCCGTCCTCACGCTCCTCGGCCCGGTACGCGCGGGGGTCCGCGTACACGGTCGCCGCGTCGACGGAGCTCGCGAGCACGTCTCCGTTGCGGTCGTAGATGCGACCGCGCGTCGGCATCAGGTCGATGGTCCGACTGCGCTGCTGCTCGCCGAGCGCGGCGTACTCCTGCGCGTTCACCACCTGGACCGAGACGAGCCGGTAGCCGATCCCCCCGAACACGAGGAGGTAGACCGCGAACAGCACCGCCGCTCGACGCTCCACCTGGCCGCGCACGGGACGGAGCCGTCGACCGGTGGATCGCCCCGAGCGCCGCTTCGCCCCAGGGATCAGCATCTCAGCGCTCGACGGAGAGGACCGGCTTCAGCGGATCCGTCCGGATCCCAGCGAGGGCATCCTCGACCCCATCCTCGTCCCCTGGCAACGCCCGGTCCAGCACCACGTACCGGGCGTCCGCCGGACGGACCATGCCGAGCTCCTCGACCGCGACCCGCTCGATCCGGGCCGGGTCCTCGAGCGCGGCCACCTCCGCCACGAGCGCGTGGTAGCGGCGCTCCGCGTCGGCGACCTCGCGTTGCAGCTCGCGGACGGTGACCGCGTCCGCCGCGCCGAGGGCGCTCACGGCCACGGTCGCGAAGATCGTCGCGGCGGCCAGCAGGCCGAGCAGCGCCGCGAACAGCAGCGTGTGCCGGTGCGGCGTCGGCCGCACCACGCGCAGGTGCCCGCGAGCGGCCTCCCCCGCCCCCCCGCGCTTCACCTGCGGTACAGCGGTCATCGTCGTCCCCCCGTCTCCGAGCCGGTGTCCTGCCCCGCGTCCTGGCCCCGCGTGCTCGACGCGACGCGGCGCACCGCGCGCAGACGTGCCGAGCGCGCACGCGGGTTCTCTCCGATCTCCTCCTCGCTCGGCCGCTCGAGGGACGAGCCCACCCGCGCGAACGCGGCCCGCCGCCCGCAGCCGCAGACCGGGAGGTCCGGTGGGCAGATGCATCCGGTCGTCGCCTCGCGGAACGCGTCCTTGACCAGCCGATCCTCCAGCGAGTGGTACGCGAGTACGACGCAGACGCCGTCGACCCGCAGTCGCTCGAGCGCCGTCGGCAGCGTCCGCTCGAGCGCCCCGAGCTCGTCGTTCACCGCGATGCGCAGCGCCTGGAACGTGCGGGTCGCGGGGTGCGGACCGGAGCGACGCGCGGCCGCCGGGATCGCGTCGCGGACGATCGTCGCCAGCTCCGTCGTCGTCGTGATCGGGCGAGCGGCCACGACCGCTCGTGCGATGCGTCCTGCGAACCGCTCCTCGCCGTAGCGCCCGATGACCGAGGTGAGCTCGCCCAAGTCCGCGTCGTTCACGATGTCGGCCGCGGTCCGTGGGGCGGTCGGGTCCATGCGCATGTCGAGCGGTCCCTCGTGGCGGTAGCTGAAGCCGCGCGACGGATCGTCGACGTGCATCGAGGAGATGCCGAGATCGAGGAGCGCGGCCCCGATCTCGTCGACGCCCACCCCGTCGAGCACCCTGCCGAGGTCGTCGGACCGGGCGTGCACCAGCTCGTAGCTGCCCGGCGCGTCGTCCAGAGCCGCGGTGGCGAGGTCGAGGGCGGACGGGTCGCGGTCGATCCCGATCAGGTGGGTCTCCCGTCCCCGCTCGTGACGGGCGCGCAGCAGGGCGGCCGCGTGACCCCCGGCGCCGACGGTGCAGTCGACGACGACCCCGTCGGGCGCGTCGACGAGCAGCGAGACGACCCGGTCGAGCATGACCGGGACGTGGCGGGGCTGCGGTGGCGCCACCGGGCTCACGACCCCGCCCCGAGCGGTGCGTCGAAGGGGGCGTCGAGGCCGGCGAAGGCCGCCTCAGCCTCCTCCCGGTAGTCCTCCCAGTTCCGACGGTCCCAGATCTCGACCTTCTCGTCCGCCCCGACGACGGTCAGGTCGCGATCGAGCCCGGCGTACTCGCGGAGCCGCGGCGGGACGGTGACCCGCCCCTGTCCGTCCGGGCTGTCCTGGTGCGCTCCCGCGAGCAGGATGCGCAGGTAGCGCCGGGCCTCACGCCCCTCGCGCGGCACGCTGCGGAGGTCCTCGATCCGACGTTCGAAGTTCGCCGCCGGGTAGACGTCGATGCACCGGTCCTGGCCGGGAGCGAGCACGAGGCCCGCCGAGAGCCGGTCCCGGAAGCGTGCGGGGAGGATCACCCGACCCTTGTCGTCGAGCGTGTGCTGGTGCTCCCCGAGGAACACGCGCACCTCCGATCGTCCCCCGGCCGCCCGTCACGACCGGTCCTGGCCACCCCACGCCGCTCCCGGCCACGGGGGCCGGACGACGGTGCGCCGCGCAGCCACGGCCCACCAGGGTCCTCCACTTCGCACCACCATACGCCCCTGGACTCCCTCGCGTCAACGGTCCGTCAACGCAGCGTCGACGCAGCGTCAAGCGGAGACGCCGGATCCGGCCCCTTCCGCGTCGTCGCGAGGCCGATCCCGCGGCCTCCCGGTCGGTCCCGCGGCCTCCCGGACGGCGCACGTGCTGCTCTGCTGCCACCGGTGGCAGGAGGGCAGATGCGCACCAGGATCGGCCCCCTGGGCCCGATGGTGGAGGGATGCCGGCGCCCGAACCACCCCGACGGCGGGATGCCGGCACCCGAGGCGCCCCGACGGTGGCGGGATGCCCGCACCCGAGCGGTCTGGATGGTGGAGCGAGGTGGAGCGCGCGCGACCCGGGCGGCGTCGTCAGCGGCCGGCGCGACGCGGCCGGACCCGCTCGAGCGCGCCGGACCACCGCTCCCCCAGGTACGGCCGGAGGTACGGTCGCCAGTCGACGTCGGCCCCGCCCGCCCGCACCAGTAGCCAGAAGGCCGGTGGCGGAGCCGATGGGCGCCGGGCGAGCCGCAAACCGGCCTCGCGCGGGGTCCGGTCCTGCTTGCGTGCGTTGCAGCGGCGGCACGCGGCGACGACGTTCTCCCACCGGTGCTCGCCCCCCCGGCTGCGGGGCACCACGTGATCGACGTCCTCGGCGGGCGAACCGCAGTACTGGCAGCGCTCGCCGTCACGCAGGAACACCGCACGGCGCGACAGGCCCGAGCGGGTGCGGCGCGGGACATCGACGTAGCGCACCAGCCGGACGACGGTCGGGGCGCGCAGCGCGAGGTGCTCGGAGCGGAACCAGGCGCCGTCGGAGTGGATCGCCACGGCCTTGCTGGTCAGGATGAGCACGATCGCGCGCCTCGGTGGGACGACCGAGAGCGGCTCCATCGAGGCGTTCAGGACCAGCACGGGGCCCGCCGGCACCTGCGTGCCGACCCCGTGAGCTGGCGGACCGTCCTCCACTGCGCGTCTCACCGTGCGGCTGATCGGTCGCAGTCTACGGTGCGTCCGCCGGTTCCGCGCCGCCCGCGAGCCCGATGAGCCCGCCGTGCCAGATCGCCGCGAGGGTGCGCACGAGGCCGGGCGGCGCCTGCCTCGCGTCGTCCGAGTGCTCGATGACGAACCCCTCGATCATCGCGACGAGCGCCCGCGCTGCGGTCTGCGGGTCGTGACCGCCGGCATCGGCGGCTGGTGCGACGTTGCGGGCGACACGATCGATGAACTCCCCGCGCGTCTCCGCGAGCAGCGCAGCGAAGTCCGGATCGATCGCCGCGGCCTCGACCCAGGCTCCGAGGACATCGGCCTCGTCCGCGTACACCTCGAGGAACTCGCCGATGACACGCTCGAGGGCAGCCCGCGGATCGTCCCCGTCCCACGGGCCCGCCACGACCTCGTCGAGCCGGTCGCCGGCCTCCCGGACGAGCGCCTCGAGCACCGCCGCCTTGTTGTCGAAGTAGGTGTAGAAGGTGCCGTGGCTGACGTCGGCACGCCTCACGATGTCCTCGACCCGCGCGTTCACGTAGCCGATCTCGGCGAAGACCTCGCGCGCGGCCGCCCGGAGGCGCAGCGCCGTGCGCCGCCCGCGCTCCGTGGTCGCACCCGGCCCGTCGCTCATCGTCGGGTGGTCATCGTGAGGTGCACCACGGCGGAGGCGATGCTGCGGGTGACGTGACCGGTCCGGATCGCGCGGACGGCGCCATGCGGGACGTCACCGCCACGCGGGACGTCACATGGGAGCCTGCGCGGGACACCTCACGGGACACCGTGCGGGAGGTCCTGACGGGCGTCCCGGCGCGGGCGGTGCGCCGGGGGACACGGTCGCGGTCGTGCTCGTCCCGTCGCACCGGCCCCCTCGTTGTCCCTCCTGCATCCACAGGGTAGTGTACCCGTGGCGGTTGACGTCGACGTCAACTTCAACCGGTCGACCTCGAGCTGGCCGCCCAGCGCCGCGCGGGCGTCGCTCCACAGACCGCCCGACGCGACCGCCCGACACGACCGCCCGATGCGAGGACCAGAGACGAGAGGACGCGCCGGTGGCGATGACCGAGTGTGACGGATGCCGCGAGCCCCTCGACGGCCCGCGCGTGACGATCACGACCGAGGCGTCGGACGACGGCGTCAACGTCGACGTGACCAAGCGGTGGATCCTCTGCGTCGACTGCGGCGAGTCGGTCTTCGATCGCATCGGTGAGCCGTCCCCCTTCGTCGACGACGACTTCAAGACGATGGTGCTCCCCGACGAGGAGGAGCAGAGCCAGCAGGCCGGAGGCTACGCCGTCCGCCTCGGCTGACCGGTACCGGGGGTCCGCCGCGGCGCTCGTCGGTAGCATGGTCGCTCGACCGACCGCACCGCCGATCGAACCGGACGTCACCCGTGGCACGCACCGCGACCGGACGCTCGCCCTCGCGCGGGGCACGTCTGGACCTCACCGGCCTGGCCGAGACGCTGTCCGCGGTCGAGGAGAACGTGACCTCGGTCGTCGAGGGAAAACCCGAGGTCGTCAGGCTCGCGCTCGTGGCCCTGCTGTCCGAGGGTCACATCCTCATCGAGGACGTCCCCGGCGTCGGCAAGACGCTGCTGGCCAAGGCGCTGGCGCGTAGCATCGACTGCTCGGTGCAGCGCATCCAGTTCACGCCCGACCTGCTGCCGTCCGACGTCACCGGCGTCACCGTCTACGGCCCGGACACCGGCGAGTTCGAGTTCAAGCCCGGGCCGGTCTTCGCGAACGTCGTCCTCGGGGACGAGATCAACCGCGCCGGCCCGAAGACGCAGTCAGCCCTGCTCGAGGCGATGGAGGAGCGCACGGTCACCGTCGACGGCGTGACCTACGAGCTCGCACCGCCCTTCCTCGTCATGGCCACCCAGAACCCGATCGAGCTCGACGGCACCTACCCGTTGCCCGAAGCGCAGCGCGACCGGTTCATGATGCGGCTCGCGATCGGGTACCCGGACGCGGACTCCGAGCTGGACATCCTGCGGACCCACGGGCACGGGGACCGGCTCGAACAGCTCGAGCCGGTCACCGACGCGACGACCATCGCGGAGGTGGTCGAGCTCGTCCGCGACGTGCGCGTCACCGAGCCGATCGAGCGCTACATCATCGCCCTCTGTCGCGCCACGCGGGGGCACGAGGACGTCGAGCTCGGCGCCTCCCCGCGGGCGTCGCTCGCGCTGCTGCGCGCCGCCCGGGCGATCGCCGCGACCGAGGGCCGCGACTACGTGGTCCCCGACGACGTGAAGCGGCTGGCCCCCCACCTGCTCCCCCACCGGCTCATCCTGCGCGCGGAGTCGCAGCTCGCGGGTCGCGACACCGAGGACGTGATCGCCGACATCCTCGACGGGCTGCCCGCCCCGACGGAGTGACCCCGGTGGAGCGTAGGACCGCCCGGCGAGCGAGGGACGTGATCCGATGCTGACCACCCGCGGCAAGGTGCTGGGGGTCGCCGCGGTGGTGCTCTGGGCCGTCTCACGGGCGTTCGCGATCGACGAGGTCGCGATGGCGGCGCTCGGATGCCTCGCGCTGGTCGGTCTCGCGGTCGGCTACACCCGTGTGGCGTCCGCACGGCTCGCGACGCGTCGGTTCGTCCGTCCGACCCGGCTGTTCCACGACGCGGAGGGCGAGGTGGAGCTCGATGTGCGCAACGAGGGACGGCTGCCGACCGCGACGCTCGTGGTCCAGGAGGAGGTCCCCGCGGAGCTCGCCGAGTCGAGCCGGTTCGTCCTGCAACCGATCCAGCCGCAGCGGACGGTGCGGCTGCGCTACGCCATCCACGGGCGCAAGCGGGGTCGCTACCGGGTCGGCCCCCTGTCGGTGCGGCTGCGCGACCCCCTCGGCGTGGCGGAACGCCCCCTGCGGTTCGGACGGGTCGACGAGGTCGTCGTGTACCCACCGGTGTACGAGCTGCCCCGGACCCTGCCGCGGACGGGCCGCCGGGGCCTCGTCTCGGAGGGCACGATCCGACCACTCGCGACGACCGGGGAGTTCGCCAACGTCCGTGAGTACGTCCGCGGGGACGACCTGCGCAAGGTCCACTGGCGTTCCACGGCGCACCGCGGGAAGCTGATGGTCATCCAGGAGGAGGCGCCGCGCGAGGCGCAGGCCACGCTGGTCCTCGACCGCCGGCGGCACGGCCACGAGGGGTTCGGGACCGCCTCCACCTTCGAGGAGGCGGTGACCGCGGCCGCCTCCGCCGCTTACCACCTCGACGACCGCGGCTACGGGGTCCGACTCATCACCGGGCCGTACCGGCGTCCCCCGCCGATCCGATCCTGGCGGCTCGTGCTCGACCGGCTCGCGGTGGTCGAGACCACCGGGGGTGCGACGCTGCTGCCGCTGTGGCGGCAGATCGCGAAGGGCACCGCCGGGGACGGCCTCCTCGTCGCCGTCGTCGCCGTGCCCGATCCGGCCGACCTCCGCGAGATGGTCCGGGCCGGCCGCGCGTTCGCGAGCCGGGTCGCCGTGCTCGTCGCCCCCTCGGGCCGACGCACCGACACCGACGCGCTGCGCACGACGCTGACCGCGCTCCGCGGCGCGGGGTGGCGGGCCACGGTGCACCGCCCGGGCGACCGGCTGGACGACTCGTGGCAGCAGCTGGCGGTGCGGCCGGGCACGCCCGGCACCGCGACGGTCGGAGCGGGGGTGCGCAGATGAACACCCGCGATCTCACCCTGGCGCTCGGCGCCGCCGCACTGGTCCTCGCGGCGACCCTCTCGCTCGACCCGGTGCTGGTCGGGGGCGACTGGCGCTTCCCGACGTGGCTCGCGGTCGTCTTCGCGCTCGGCCTCGCGGCGGTCGCCCATGGGATCCGGGCGGGGTGGATCGCTGCCGTCGTCGGCAGCGTCGTCGTCTGGGTGCTCGTCACCTACGGGGTCCACCTCGAGCCGGACGGGCTGCTGCCCGGCCGTGACCAGCTGACGGAGTTCCTCGAGCTGTGGAGCGCCGGGCTCGGCGACCTCATGCGGGAACCCGCGCCGGTCGCTGCCGCCCCGGGACTGCTGCTGATCATCTGGACCGCCCTCTGGTGGCTCACGCACGCCGTGCACGAGCTGGTCGTGCGTGCGCGACGACCCGGTCTCGGCATCGCGCTGGCGGCGGTGCTCTGGGCGGTGCCGCTCGCCCTGCGGGACGCTCCGGGCAGGACCTGGCCCGCGGCGGTGCCGTTCCTCGCCGCAGCCGTCCTCGCGCTCCTCCTCGACCCGGACGTCGACCTGGGACGCCGGCACGGCCGGGACCGTCGCGGGGCGCGCCCCAGCACCGCCGGACTCGGCATCGGCGCCGTGGCGATCATCGTCGCGACCGTCTTCCCGGCCGCGCTCCCCGGCTACGGCGAGGAGGCGTGGGTGGACCTGACCGCCGACGACGGTGCCCGCGGCTACCAGCCGATCGTGGACGTCACGAACCGGCTGAACCGGCCGGTCCCGACCGACCTGCTCCTCGTGCGGACCGAGCGGCCGGTCTACCTCCGACTCGCCGGCCTGGATCACTTCGACGGGGAGACGTGGCGCCTCGGTCCGCCCGACGAGCGGTCGTTCACCCCGGGCGACGTGCTGCCCGCCGATCGCCCGCTGCCCCCGGAGACGGAGATCCGCGACCGGGAGCACGTCTCGGTGGAGATCGAGAACCTCGCGCTCGAGAACGTCTTCGTCCCGACGCCCTACCACCCGCTGCGCGTCCTGGGCGGCGCGGCGCGACGGATGGTGTACTCGCCGGAGGGGACCTTCCTCGCCACCTCGGACGTCACCGAGGGCGAGCCGGCGCTGATCCCGGGGCTGTCGTACACGGTGGAGGCCGCGCTGCCGGCACCCTCGGGCGAGGATCTCGCCGCGATCGAGGCCGGAGTCTACGACGACCCGGAGTACGCGCCGTGGACCGCGCTCCCGAACGACTACCCGGAGCTGCGCCAGGTCAACGCCGCGGTCGCGGACGAGTTCGACGTCGGGTCCCCCTACGAGATGGCCTTCGCCCTGCAGTCGTTCTTCCGCGACCCGGACCGCTTCGTCTACTCGACCGACGTCGATCCGCTGCGCAGCTCCGAGGACCTGATGCGGTTCGTGACCGAGGCCCGCGTCGGCTTCTGCACGTACTACGCCACCGCCATGGCCGTGATGCTGCGTCTGGAGGGGATCCCCGCGCGCGTCGCGGTCGGGTTCCGCCTCGGGGAGCGGCTCGAGGGGGACGAGTACCTCGTGACCAGCGATCACGCCCACGCCTGGGTCGAGGCGCTGTTCCCCGGCTACGGGTGGATCACGTTCGAGCCGACGCCGGCGCTGCCCGACACGCTCGTGCCGACGCAGGGCGACCTCGCGCCTGACGTCCCCGCCGGCCAGCAGTTCACCGACCTCGCGGCGCCGGCCGACGAGGTCGGCGTGCCGGACGAGGATCCCGCCGGACCCGAGACGCTCCCCGAGCCCGGGGCGCTCGACGATCCGGGGGCGGACGCGCGCGACGACGGCCCCGCGCTCGTCCCGCTCGTCGTGCTGGCGCTGCTGCTGATCGTCGTCGCCTCCGGCGCTCTGTGGTGGGTCACCACCGCGCGGCGACGCGCCCGACCCGAGCTCGACCCCGACGAGCGCGTCCTCGCCGCGCAGCGGTGGCTCTACCTGGACGCGGCGAGCCTCGGCGTCGGACGACGGGAGTCCGAGACCGCCCGGGAGGTCGCCGAGCGCTGGATCGCCGAGGGACGGGTCGAGCGCAGTGCCGCCGAACGACTCGCGATCCTGTCGCAGGCAGCCGCCTTCGACGGGCCGATCGGCGGTGGCGACGGTGCGGAGGCGGAGCGGCTCGCCGGGGGGCTCGCCGACGAGCTCCGGGGGTCCGTGCCGCGTCGCGAGCAGCTGCTGGCGCCGGTGCGGGCGCCGGCCCAGCGCCTGGCGACCCACGGCCGACGCGCGGCCGAGCGGCTCCGCGAGCGGGCCGAGGGCGACGGGCGGTCGTTCGGGTTCAGTCGTCCGAGCGACGACGGAGCTGGGAGATCGGATCGCCGCCGTCGACGCTGAGGGCACGCAGCGCCCGGTAGCCGACGATGACCGACGTGAGCATGAGCGCGAAGCCGATGACGCCGAGGGCGAGGTGGACCGCCAGGCCGAGCAGCGTCAGCAGCCCGACGACGAAGCCGGCGATCGAGAACCGCAGTCGGCGCCGCTGGACCGCCTCGACGGTCGTGTTCGAGACCGTCTCCACGAACTTCGGATCGTCCTCGGAAAGCTGCCGAGCGATCTCCGCGAGGGCGCGCTCCTCGTGCTCCGAAAGGGGCATCCCACCGACTCCTCGGCCGCTTTCCTGACGACGGACCGGACACGGTCGGTCCGAGTATACGAGGAGACGGCCGCGACGGCATCGGTCGTCCCACCGGACATCGGGCCGGTCAGCTTCCCCCGGGTCAGCGTCCGACGAACCGGGGGTCGCGACCCTCGAGCGCGGCAGCGACCGCCTCGGCGAAGTCCGGACCCCTGAGGCACTCGAGCTGCGCCCGCCGCTCCGCCGCGAGGGCCTCGCTCCGTCGACGCTCCAGGTTCTCGCGTAGCAGGCGGGGCGCGCGTCGCACCGCCCCCGGACCCCGGGCGAGCCGCGCCGCGAGCGCGAAGGCACCGTCGAGATCCTCCACGGCGACCTCGGCCAGCCCGATGCGCACCGCCTCGTCGGCTCCCACGCGACGACCGGTGACGGTGAGCTCCGTGGCCCGACCCAACCCGACGAGCCGTGGCAGTCGGTGGGTGCCGCCGAGGTCGGGGATCAGCGCCCAGCGCACCTCCATCAGCGACAGGCTCGCGTCGGGAGCGACAGCGCGTAGGTGGCAGGCGAGCGCCAGCTGCAGCCCCGCCCCGAAGCAGGGGCCCGCGATCGCAGCCACGACCGGGACGTCCAGCTCCTCGAACGCGGTGAAGCTCCCCTGGAGACGCGTGATGAACCCCTCGTCGATCGCTCCCCCATCGGCGGCCTGATCGCCGAGGGCGGAGATGTCGATCCCGCTGCTGAAGGTGCCCTGCGCGCCGCGCACGAGCACCGCCCCGATGCGTTCGTCGTCGGCGGCCCGAGCGGCGGCGTCACCGAGCGCGTCGAACGTCGCGGGATCGAGCGCGTTGCGCTTCTCGGGTCGCGCGATCTCGATCACCGCCACCGCGTCGGCGACCTCGTAGTTGACGGTCAACGGCGTGCCTGTCCTCGTGATCGCCCCGGAGGGTAGACCGGTAGCGTGGCCGTCCCCGACGACGGGAGGCCCCGGTGCTCGAGCGCGAGTGGGTCAGCGTGCGCGATCCCGACGACGATCATCTCCGTTACACGTTCGACGTGTCGTTCCTTCTATCGGCGTACCAGTGCATCTACGGGCGGGGCTGTCAGGGGGTGGGCGCCGACGGCGCCGACCCGGCGGCGGGCTGCTGCGTCCACGGCGCGTACTACGTCGACGGGGACGACCAGCGCCGGGTCGAGGCGCTCGTGCGCGAGGAGCTCGACCCCGAGATCATGCAGCGCCACGCCACCGCGATCGTCGACGGCGTCACCGTCCGTGACGAGGACGGTGAGGTGCACACGCGGATCACCGACGGGAAGTGCATCTTCGCGAACGACGCGGACTGGCCCGCCGGCGCCGGCTGCGCGCTCCACCTGCTCGCACGGCGCCGCGGCGTGCACCCGATGACGTACAAGCCGGTCGTCTGCTGGCAGCTGCCCCTCCACCGCTCCGTCAGCGAGGAGGTGGCCGACGACGGCGAGACGCTGGAGGTCCACACGATCGCGCCGTTCGAGCGCGGGACGTGGGGGGCGGGCGGCGCGGACTTCCACTGGTGGTGCACGGAGGACCCGGCCGCCTACGTCGGCAGCGAGCCCGTGTACCGTTCGATGGAGCGCGAGCTGCGCGAGATGGTCGGCGACGGCGTCTACGAGGAGCTCGCCGGGTTCCTGGACCGGCGCGTGCGTCAGCGCGACCGGGTGCGGTTCCTCCCGCTGGCCGGCCGCGTCAGCTGACGGACCGTGCCCGGAGGTGCAACTCCGGCAGGCCTCACAGACCGAAGACCCGACCTGCGTGCACACCGGGACCCCCAGCTCCACGCACGCCGCGTACAGGGCGGGTGTTGCATCCAGACGTCGATCACCTGCACGTCGTCGCCTCTCGCGGTGGTGGTCCCGTCAGAGGTCGTCGGTGGTCGGTGCGTCCTCCCACGGGCGGTCCTCCTCGTCATCGATCAGCGCACCGTAGGTGACGACATCTCCGCCGAACCGCTCCCGGAGCGCGTCCGCCGTGCGCTCGGCGTCCTCCCACCGGTGGTCGGCGTCGAGCGCGAGCTGGCGCGCGGCGGCGCCCTCCTCGAGGTTGGAGACGCCGACGCCGAGGAGCCGGACCCGTGCGCGCTCCAGCCGCAGCTGGTCGAGGAGGGCGGTCGCGTGCTCAACGAGGTCGTGGGTGCGGTCGGTGGGCAGCTCGAGCGTGGTCGAGCGGGTGACCGTGCGGAACGAGGAGAAGCGCACCTTCAGGGTGACCGTCCGCCCCGCCACCCCGGCGGCGCGCAGCCGCCGGCCGACCTTCGCACTGAGCCGGAGCAGCTCGGTCCGCAGCACCTGGTCGTCATCGACGTCCTCGGCGAACGTCTCCTCCGCCGAGATGCTCTTCGCCGGCTCGTGCGGCACGACGGCCCGGTCGTCCTCCCCGCGGGCCAGGCGGTGGAGCTGACGTCCGTTGGCGCCGCCGAGCACCCGCTCGAGGGTGCGGGCGTCCGCCTCGGCGACCTGCCCCACGGTCCGGAACCCGTACGCGTGGAGGCGCTCGGTCGTCTTCGGGCCCGCCCCCCACAGGTCCGAGACCGGGAGCGGGTCGAGGAACCGACGGACCTGCTCCGTGGGGAGGTGCAGCAGCCCGTCCGGTTTGGCCTTGTCGGAGCAGAGCTTGGCCAGGAACTTGTTCGTCGCGACGCCGACCGAGCAGGCCAGCGCGGTCTCGCGCCGGACGTCGCCACGGATGCGGTGCCCGATCTCGACCGGCGTGCCGAAGAGGCGCTCGGCGCCGGCGACGTCGAGGAACGCCTCGTCGAGCGCGAGCGGCTCGACCAGCGGCGTGTAGGACCGCATGATCCCGCGGACCCGGTCGGAGACCTCGCGGTACTTGTCGAAGTCCGGGGCGACGACCACGAGGTCGGGGCAGAGCCGGCGTGCCCGCACCATCGGCATCGCGCTCGTCACACCGAACCGCCGGGCCTCGTAGGATGCGGCCGCGACGACCCCGCGGTCACCGCTGCCACCGACCGCGACCGGCCGGTCGCGGAGGTCCGGTCGATCGCGCTGCTCGACCGACGCGTAGAAGGCGTCCATGTCGACGTGGACGATCGGCTCGGCCGGTCGGCCCCGGGCGGGTCGAGCTCCGCCGCGTCGGATCACGGCCACCCCCACGAGCGCACACGACGACGGACCGGGCCGCGGGCGCGCTGACGCCGGGCAGCGAGCAGCGGCCGCGCGAACACCTGTTCGCGAGCAGCCTACCAGCCCACCGGAGGGAACCGCGCATGCCGGACCGGATCGAGACGCTCCCCGACCACGTCGCCGTCGCCGTGGACGACCCGGACCGCGCCGCCGACTGGTGGTGCGAGCACCTCGGCGCCGGCCTCGTCAGCCGCTTCGACAACCCGACGTTCTCCGGGCGCCAGCTGCGTCTCGCCAACGGAGCGAAGCTGGAGCTGCTGGCGCCGCCGGTCGACGGCGGCGGCTTCGTCGCCGCGTTCCTCGAGCGGTTCGGGACCCGCGTGCACCACGTGACCCTGAAGGTCGCCGACCTCGCCGCTGCGATCTCGGCGGTGGAGTCGGCGGGGCTCGACGTCGTCGACGTCCGCGACGACCTCGACCACTGGAAGGAGGGCTTCCTCCGCCCGTCGCAGGTCGGCGGTCTCGTGGTCCAGATCGCGGAGACGCCGTGGAGCGACGAGGACTGGGCGACGGCCCGCGGGCAGGACCAGGAGCGGCCCGCCGCCGACGGCGCGACCCTGCTCGGACCGACCCTCGGACACCCCGACCTGCCCACCGCGGCCCGGATCTGGTCGCTCCTCGGTGGTCGGGTCGAGGAGGTCGAGGACGGCCTGGCGGTGTCCTGGGCGGACGCGCCGCTCGGGCTGCGCATCGTCACCGCGCCCCGCGCCGGGCCACTCGCCCTGCGGATCGACGGGGTCGACGCCGAGGCCGCGGGGATCGGAGAGCGACCGCGGCCCGGGATCCACCCGCGGCTGCGGACGGGGTGACGTCAGCGTCCCCGTACCTCGATGTGGACGTGCGGGTGCCGTCCCGCGAAGCGGTCGATCTGCGAGGCGAACGGGAACTGCGTGGCGTGATCGGCGAGCACCGTCTCCCCCGCGCTGACGCGGTCACCAACGCGGACGTGCGCTCCGGTGACGTGGAGCACCGTCACGAGCATCGACGTGTCGGCTGCCGGCACGATCCGGATGCGCACGTCCGGGTACCGCCCGTACAGCGCGTAGCGCTTCACCTCGACGACGCGACCGGACACGGGTGCCATCACCGGGGTGTCGGGGAGGACCGCGACGTCGACCGCGGAGCGGCGCCCGGTCGGGCGACCGCGCGACGGCAGGATCGTCATGTCGACGAGGCTCGCGTTGTGCGAGCTCATCTGCCGGGCCGGCGCGAACGAGGCCTGGTGGAAGCCGACCAGGACCGTGCGGTACGAGGGCAGTCGCATCTCGACCCCGGCGACGGACGCGAACACCGGCAGCGCCCGCGCATGAGCCTCGGAGAGGCGCGACACGGCGTCGCCGTCGATCCGCTCACCCAGATCCACGTCGAGCACCTCCGCCGCCCCGCGGATGTCTTCCGACCCGATGCCGCCGGCAGCGCGACTGCCGAGGTCGTCGACGACCCGCGTCGCGTCGGCGACGGCGGCCCGACCCAACGCGAGCCGGGCCTCGAGCCGCGGGACGACGGGTGCGCGCACAGGCGCGGCGACCCGAGCTGGGTGCGTGCGCGCCGACCGCCCGACGGCGTCCGGGACCGACGCCCCGTCGCTGCCGACCGCTGCGGTGCCGACGAAGGCCGGCGCGACGACCCCGAGCAACCCGACGGCGAGCAGCGTGAACGTGCGTCTCGCGCCGTAGGTCCGGCGCAGGTACCTCATCCGTTCCCCCGTGGCACGGAACGCGCCGTCTCACGGACGCGCCGTCGGTCGTCGATCAGGGCGAGCTGACTTCGATGTGGACGTGGGGCAGCCGCCCCGCGAAGCGGTCGATCTGCGAGCTGAACGGGAACGCCGTCGCCGTCCCCGCCACCGGGGTCTCACCGGCCGCCACCGTGTCCCCGGCCGTGACGGTCGGGTCGCTGACGTGGAGGAGGCTGACCACCAGATCCGGGTGCCCGTCGGGCACGATGCGGATGCGCACGTCGGGGTACCGCCCGTACAGGGCGTAGTGGCCGACCTCGACGACCTCGCCGGAGACCGGGGCGACGATCTCCTCACCCTCGGGGACGGAGATGTCGGCCGCCGAGCGCCGGGGCGTCCCACGACCGCGCGACGGGAGCGTCATCATCGCGACGTCCTCGACCGGGTCCAGCTGGCGCGCGGCCGGGTCCCACGACTGGTGGAAACCGACGAGGACGGTCTCGTGCGACGGCGCGCGGAGCTCGAGCCCGCCGACCGCGGCGAAGCGCGGGGTCCGCGCCCGCTCCTCCGCGCGCTCCTCGGTCGCCTCGACCATGCGCTGGAGATCGAACGGCCCGAGGAGCGCCCCCACGGGCAGCCCGAGGCGCTCCGCGACGTTGCCCAGCCCCTGAGGGACCGTCCGATCCTCACCACCCCCGAACGCGGCGAGCACGAGCGCGGCCCGGTCCCGGTAGGCCGCGAGCAGCGTCTCGGCGTCGTCGGCGGTGATGTCGTCGCCGAGCCGGATGCCGAGGGACGCCGCCGCGCGGCGCAGATCGCCGTCCTCCACGCGCGGACCGAAGTCGAAGTCGACGGTGGTGAGGAGACCCTCGAGATCCGCACGGTGCGGCTCCCACGCCGCGGCCGCGTCCTCCGCGTCGGCGAACGACGCGTCCGGCGTCGCCAACAGCAGCCCTGAGATGATCAGGAGGGTCAGCAGCGTCGTGATCGTCGTGGTGACGAGGCGGCGTGCGTGTCTGCGCATGGGCCTTCTCGGGATCGGCTGGGCTCGGGTGGTGAGGCCGCGCCCCGACCGTTCGGACGAGGTGCCCCTGATCGTTCGTCGCGTGTCCGGCCGGCGAGGCTACCGATGACCGCGGGAGCTGACGAACGCGACGGCGGGGCCCGTCCGCTGACCGCGCGCGGCACCCGCGACGGTCAGCCGCGGTTCCCGCGAGCGAACATCGCCGCGCGGAGCCCCGCCGGGTCGTCGCGGCTCCGTGCCGCCCGCGGCGGCGGACCGGAACGGGTGAGCGCACGGCGGAGCTCACCGCGCCGCCACGCACGCCAGAGCACCGTGAGATCCCACGCCCGCCCCCCGAGCAGGGTGGCCCCCCGGGGGCCGTTGCGGCGCAAGCGGCCCTCGACCACGACGAGCCAGGCGTTCAGCACGGTCCAGGCGTGCTCGTCCAGTGCGCGCTCGAAGAAGTTGCACTGGACGGTGCCGGTGCGGTCGTCCAGGGAGAGGAACAGCACCCGCTGCCCGGACCGGACCGGCGGGGACTGCAGCGCGGCCCGGACCCCGGCGACACGGATGTGCTCGCCGTGGTGGTGGTCGAGGAGCTCGTGGGCGCGCACCACCCCGAGTGCGGCGAGCAGCGGCTCGTAGAAGCTGACGACGTGGGCGCTGATGTCGAGCCCGGTCGCCGCCAGCTCATCGCGGACGGCGTCGGCGAGGCTCGCGGCGGGCAGCTTCGGGCGGTGGTCGGCGTGGACGTCGAAGGCTGTCTGGGTGACGCGGCGCTCGGCGTCGCGGCGCCGGGACGCACCGGTCCAGCGCTCCTCGACCTCGAGCAGCAGCCGGCGACGACCGGTCGGTCCCACCCCGGCGAGTCCGTCGAGCGCGCCGGCACGTACGAGGGTCTCCGCGGTCGGTCGCGAGACCCCGCCGCGACGGCGCAGATCGGCGAGCGAGGAGAACGGGCGCGCCGCGACGAGCCGCTCGCGCTCGGCGGCGCTCATCCCCTTCACGTCGCCGAGCCCGACGCGGATCGCCCACCGCTGCGGCCGACCGGCCGGGCTCCCGCCGACGGTCCCGAGGTCGAGCCCGCCGGGCGGGAGCGGGCGTCGCTCCCCCGGCGTCCACCCGGGCGGGAGCTGATCGCCGTCGAGCCCGAGGCGCTGGTCGGCGTCGGCCGCGTCGACGCGCTCGACCGTGTAGGCCGCGTCCGAGACGTTCACGTCGGGACCGAGCGCCACGATGCCGAACTGGCGCGCCTCGTCCAGCAGCAGCCGGCGGGGGTACATCCCCGGGTCGTGGGTGAGCAGCCCGGCGGTGAGCTCCGGGAGGTACCACCGCTTCAGCCAGGCGGAGCGGTAGGTCGGGACCGCGAAGGCCGCGGCGTGCGCCTTGCAGAACCCGAACGAGGCGAACGAGGCCACCTGCCCCCAGATCGCCTCGGCCGCCCCACGCGCGAACCCGCGGTCGCGGGCGCGGGCGAGCGCCCACGCGCGCAGCGCCGGCAGCCGCGCCTCGTCGGCGAGCTGGCGGCGGACGAGGTCGGCGCGCGACAGATCACAGCCGGTGAGCGCCGCGACGACGCGCATCACCTGCTCGTGGTAGACGACGACCCCGAAGGTCTCGGCGAGCGCCGGTGCCAGGCGAGGGTGGAGGGCCGGGGGCGGCTCCGCGCCGGTGCGCCTCGCCACGTACGGCCCGACCATGTCCGCCTTCACCGGACCGGGTCGGAACAGCGAGATCTCCACGACGAGATCGTCGAAGCGGTCCGGCTGGAGGCGGCCGAGCAGCTCGCGTTGACCCGGCGACTCCACCTGGAAGACCCCGACCGACCGGGTCGTGCGCAGCAGCTCGTAGGTCGCCGGGTCCTCCGCGGGGATGGCGTTCACGTCGAGGTCCTCCCCCCGGGTGGTCGGGAGGAGGTCGATGGTGTGGCGCATCGCCGAGAGCAGCCGCACGCCGAGGACGTCCAGCTTCAGCAGGCCGAGCGCGGCGACGTCGTCCTTGTCGAACTGGACCATGGAGAACCCGTTCGCCGAGCGCTCGACCGGGGTGCGGTCGAGCAGGTCGGTGTCGGCGAGGACGATCCCGCAGGGGTGGAGGGCGAGGTGGCGAGGGAAGCCGTCGATGCGCTCGACGACCTGCAGGAGGGTCTCGAGTTGGCCGGCGTCGATCCGGGAGTCGGCGAGTTCGGGCAGGGCGCGCACGGCAGCGCGCACGTCGCGGGCACGGACGCGACGGAACGCCTTCGCGACGAGATCGATCTCGCCCTCCGGCAGACCGAGGACCTTGCCGACCTCGCGCACCGCCGAACGCGCCTGGAACGTCTCCACCATCGCGACGCAGGCGGTGCGGTCGGTGCCGTAGCGATCGATGATCGCCCGGTAGACGTCCTCGCGACGGGCGGACTCCACGTCGAGGTCGATGTCGGGGAGCTCGTCACGGTGCGGGTTCATGAAGCGCTCGAAGACGAGGTCGCCCGCGACCGGATCGACGTCGCTGATGCGCAGCGCGTAGCAGATGAGGCTCCCCGCGGCCGAGCCCCGACAGGCACAGAGCACCCCCATCGCCCGGACCTCGGCGACGATGTCGGCGACGGCGAGGAAGTAGTCGTGGAGGCCGAGCCGGTCGACCATCGCGATCTCCGCCTCGAGCCGCTCCCGCACCGCGTCGGTGACCGTCGCGTACCGCGCGGCGAGGCCGGCCTCACAGCGCTCCCGCAGCGCCCGGGCGGCGGCGACGTCGTCGAGTCCGGTCAGGCGCGGTGCGTGCGGTCCCCGGCGCAGGCCCAGGTCCACGACGTGCGTCTCGGCGAGCCGCTGCGCGTTCGCCAACAGCTCGGGGCGGTCGGCGAACAGCGGGATGCGCGCCATCTCCTCCGCGGGCTTGAACCACGCCTCGGCGGTGGTGCGCCGCACGTGATGGGCACCGATCGGGACCTGCCCACGGACGCAGGCGAGCACGTCGGCGAGCGCCACGTCGACCTCGTCGAGGTAGCGGACGTCGTTCACCGCCACCGCGGTGAGTCCGAGCCGGTCCGCGAGGGAGAGCATCGCCGTGGCACGACGGTCGTCCCCCCGGGCGAGGTGGTGGCGGACGGCGACGACGACGTGCTCGGGACCGAAGGCCTCGGTCCAGCGTGAGGCCTCGTCCGCCGCCGCGTCCGGCCGCCCGGCGGCGAGCAGCCGCCCGACCGGCGAGTCGGCACCGAGCAGCGCGGTCACCCCCCGCGCGTGGTGCGCCGCGTCCTTCCAGTCGAGGTGCGGCGCGCTCCGGGCCTCACGGTGCGCCGCGGAGACCATCCGGCAGAGCTCGCCGTAGCCGCGCCGATCACGCGCGAGCAGGGTGACGCGCGCGGCGTCGTCCTCGAGCCACGCCGGCCCCTCCCCCGGCCGCCGCCGCCGCGGGTCCCCACCGTCGTCTCCCGTGGGGAGGCGCTCGCGACCGGGGCGGGTGATCGCCCAGCCGGGCCGGGCGAGGTCCGGCTCCAGCGCGAGGTCGGCGCCGACCACCGGGGTGACGCCGACGTCCTCGCAGGCCAGCGCGGTGCGCACCGCCCCGTACAGTCCGTCGCGATCGGTGACCGCGACGTGGCTCATCCCGGCGTCGGCCGCGGCCTCGGCGAGCTCGCGGGGACGGATCGTCCCGTTCCGCAGCGAGTAGGAGGTGCGCACCGTGAGGTGCGCGAACGGCACGGTCATCGTGAGCCACCCGACATGAGCCACCCGATGTGGGCACGTAGTATCCGAACTCGTGTTCGGATACTACCGGATGAGGTCAGGCGGCGGCATCCCCGACGATCGGATCCGTGAGGCTGACCTCCTCGGCGTCGAGGCGCTCGCGGACGTCCGCGGCGCAGGCCGCGTCAGCCCCGACGAAGGTGTCGGCCAGGTCGACGTCCGTCGCGACGCACCAGGCACGGTCCAGCGGCCACCACAGGTTCGGGCCCTGGTAGCCCGGCTCCGCCACGAACGATGCTGCCGCGGCGCCGATCGGACCGCGGAGCAGCACGTAGGACCGTCCCGGGTGGCGCAGCCGCACGGCGCCCGGCCAGTGGACCTCCGCCTCGAGGCCGCCCCACCCCTCCCAGACGGCGAAGCGACAGTCCTCCGGTGTGTTCGTGTGTCCGCGGAGCACCTCGACGAGTCCCGCCGCCCGCTCCGGCGGCAGCGACCCTCCCGTCGCGCGCCGGTCGTCCCCGTGCCCGACGCGCACGTACGCACCGAAGCCGAACGGGACGACCGCGCCCACCGGGACGCGCCCGTCGCCCCTCGCATCCCACGGCAGCAACCGCGGCGCGATCCACCGGGCCGCGGTCGCCTCGTACGCTGCGACCACCGCCGGCGGACCCGGCGAGCGCCCGCCGTCCGCCGTCGACGTCCGCGCATCGAACACCTCGCGGGCGTCCCTCGCACCGCTCCAGCCACCCATGTCCCGGAGACCACCCTGACAACGCGACCACGACGATCCGTGCATCGACCCTACTGTGACGCAACCGCGTCCGTCCGGTCGACGTCCCACCTGACGGAGCACCCACCGGTGCGCCGGCCGGCGATGTCCCCGACGCTGGTGGGACCGACGATCAGGAGGACACCGACCATGCCGATCCGGACCGCACACGCGCTGGTGTTCGCCCTGCTCGTCGTGCTCGCGGCGTGCGCGGAGCCGTCCCCGCCCGCGATCGACGCCCCCGACGACGGGCCACCCGCGGACGCCTCGGAGGACGTCGTCGAGGAGGAGACCGACGCGGGCACCGTCGCCGCCGAGCTCACAGCCGATCCGACGACGGTCGACCCCGGCGAGCCGGTCGAGATCGTCGTCGTGAACCACGGCGAGGTGCAGCTCGGCTACGGCCGCCCGATCACCGTCGAGCGGTGGGACGGCGCCGAGTGGGTCGAGACCGACGGGTCCCGCGAGTCGGTCTGGACGATGGAGCTGCTGATGCTGCCGCCCGGACGGACCGGCGTGGTCCAGACCTGGCCGTTCTCCGAGGACGACGCGCCGGCGGCGGGCTGGTACCGCTTCACGAAGTCGGTCCACGCCGAGTCCGGGGAGGAGCGGTCGGCCGAACTCGTGATCCGGGCCCGTGTGCGCGTCGACGGCTAGCCCGACCCCATCCCCACGGGAGACCCGGGGTCCACTACGACCCTCAGGGATGGATGCTGCTCAGCGCCCGTCAGCGGGACCGCAGCAGCACCCATCGCAGGCTGACCCGCCATCAGGTCCCGACGTCGCGCCGCCGGAAGCTCGCGAGCCCGGCGACCACCAGCACGAGGATCGCCACGAGCAGCGCCGTCGCGTGTCCGGCGTGGAGGCCGTCCTGCAGCGGCTGCCCACCGCGGTAGAGGTAGAACGGCGAGGCCGGCCGGACCGGCTCCAGCCAGTCGACGATCGGTGCGAACGAGTCGAGCACGTAGCCCAGGACGCCCACCCCGGCACTCACACCGATCGCGACCCCGCGACGGCCCGTCGCCGCCCCGACGGCGAGCGCGAGCGCGGCGAACAGCAGCGTGAGCAGCAGCAGCGACACGTGGATGGCGGCGAGCCCGCCGGCGGGTGGAGCGAGGTCGACGATCGGACGGGCCGCGGCGAGCACCACCCAGTGGACGAGGACGAGCGCGGCGACGAGCAGCGCGATCGCGGCCGCCCGCTCGAGCAGCACGCGCGTCCGCGACACCGGCTGTGCGACGAGCAGCTCCAGGGTCCCGCGGTCCTCGTCCCCGGCGATCGCCGCCGCCCCGGCGCCGACGGCGAAGATGAGGAGCACCAGCGGGGTGATCAGCGCGAAGAGCTGGCTGTCGAGGTAGCCGGCCGGCGAGAAGAGATCGTCGATCTCGGCCAGGCCGAAGGCGGCCATCATCCCCTCCGGCATCTGCTCCATGAGCCGCTCGAGCTCGGGGGCGTCGGGGACCATCGGCCAGAACGCGATGACCATCCCGGCGAGCGCCGCGACGCCGACGGACCACCCGATCATCGAGCGACGGCGCTCGTGGAGCGCTCGTCCCAGGACGCTACCCAGCACCGTCGCCCTCCTCCGCGTAGTACGCGAGGAAGAGCTGCTCGAGGTCGGGCTCGTAGCTCGCCAGCGTGACCACCTCGTGCTCGGCCACCGCCTTCACGAGCGCGTCCATCGGCCCGTCGACGAGGAGCCGGACGAGGTCGCCGTAGCCCTCCACCGACTGCACGCCCTCCAGACGTTCGAACGGCTCGGTCGGCACCTCGGCGGCGAAGCGGATCTCCACGCGGCGCGGCGTCCGTGCCTTCAGGTCCTCGATCGTGTCGACGGCGATGAGGTGGCCGCCGCGGATGATCGCGACGCGGTCGGCGACCGCCTCGACCTCGGCGAGGATGTGGGACGAGAGGAAGACGGTCCGGCCCGCCGCCCGTGTCTCGCGGACGAGCTCGTTGAACTCCTGCTGGATGAGTGGGTCGAGGCCCCGCGTGGGCTCGTCGAGGATCAGCAGCTCGGGATCGCCCATGAAGGCCTGGACGAGGCCGACCTTCTGGCGGTTCCCGGTCGACAGCGCGCGGGTGCGGCGCGTGCGGTCGAGGTCGAACCGCGCGCACAGCGCGTCGACCCGACCCGCGTCGACACCGCCGCGGAGGTGCCCGTACCACGTCAGAGCCTGCTGGACGGTCAGGTCGGCGGGCAGCGCGAGCTCGCCCGGCAGGTAGCCGATGCGCCGGCGGAGCGCGACGCCGCCCGCCTGCGGCTCGTGGCCGAGCACCTCCGCCCGCCCGGACGTCGGCCGGATGAGGTCGAGCAGGCAGCGGATCGTCGTCGACTTCCCGGCCCCGTTGGGACCGAGGAAGCCGAAGACCTCGCCGCGCTCGACACGCAGGTCGAGGCCGTCGATGCCGACCACCGGTCCGTAGTGCTTCGTCAGGGCTTCGGTGCGGATGACCACACGGACCTGTCCGATCGGGGGCGCGCGAGGGCCGCCCATGGTGCCAGACCAGACCCGTGGAGGGCGTCAGTCCCAGACGCGGTCGAGGTGCCAGCCCTCGGGCCGGCTGACGAGCTCGTAGACGCCCTGCGCGGCGACGTCGGGGTGCCCGTTGCGCGCCTCGACCCGCCAGAGGTCGGCCTGCTCGATCCGGATCGCCCGGCCGCCGCTCCGCCGCCACCAGCCGGGGTCCTCCCGCCAGTGGCCGAGCACCCGGGTGACGCGGTAAGGCCGACCGCGCCAGCGGAACGAGACCGGGACGACCCGGCCCGCCTCCTCGCCCACCTCGACCCGATCGAGCGGCTCGCGGTACCGCTTCGTCACCACCACACCCCCGACGGAGCACGGCTCCGGGTCGATCCGAACACCTGTTCGACCAACGTTAGCCCTGCCCGACCGCGGGGTCAACCGTGCTCGGCGCGGGAGATCTCAGCCCTCCCCGTCCTCCTCCACCGCCTCCTCCTCCAGGAGCGCCGCGTGGGCGTCGAGCAGGGTCGCCGCGGCGTCCGCCGCGATCTCGTCGACCGGCTCCCCCAGGGCGAGACGTCCGTTCCAGGCAGCCAGCCGCTCCGTGGTCAGCACCTCACCGAAGGGTGCCAACGCCGCCTCGATCCCCTCGTGCTCCGCGAGCACCGACTCCGGGACGACGGCAGCGACGATGAAGGCCGGGAACGTCCGCTGCGGGTCGCTCAGCGGGCGCAACCCAGCGACCCAGGCGTGACCGTCGGTCGCGGTGGTCAGCCCGGCGACGCACCCGCCGCGCGTCACCCCGACGACCGCCTCCTCCGGTGGCGCGGCGAGCAGCTGGTTGGCGAGGACCTCGTCGTGGACGCTGTACAGGCGGGCCAGCTCCGCGAAGCCGTCGGGCCGCTCGGCGAAGTCGGGATCGACGCAGAGCATCGCGTCCGGGTCGGTGTTCACCGCGACGACGAGGTCCGTCAGGGTCTCGTGGACCGCGGTCGTCGCCGGCGGTCCCGCGACGACGAACGCGAAGGTCGCGTTCGCTCCCGTCGGCGGAAGCCACACCAGCCCCCGTCGCGCGTCCGCCTCGCGCACCCGCTCGTAGGAGGTCG